>CAYWMH010000218.1:0-4515 GCA_964459315.1 uncultured Verrucomicrobiota bacterium | reverse complement strand
CAACGCGGTATCGTCAGCGTGCAGCCGACCGAGGTACCGTTCGATGTTGAGGGCAGGACCATTGTACTCGTCGACGATGTGCTGTTCAACGGCCGCACCGTCCGCGCCGCGCTCGATGCCGTGCACCACCTTGGCCGCCCGCGGCGGATTCAGCTCGCGGTACTGGTCGACCGTGGTCATCGCGAGCTGCCGATCAAGCCGGACTACGTCGGCAAAAACATTCCCACCGCCATCGACGAGCGCATCGAGGTGTCGCTCAGCGAGACCGGCGGCAACGACTCGGTCACGCTGCAGGCCGCTCCCCCCCACGCATGAACTGGACACGGAAACATCTGCTCGACATTGAGTCGCTGAATGCCGGTGAGATCCGCACGATCCTCGACACCGCGCGCGCCTTCAAGGCGGTCGGCGAGCGCACGATCAAGAAGGTGCCGGCCCTGCGCGGGCGCACGGTGATCAACCTGTTCGTTGAGCCGTCCACCCGCACGCGCATCAGTTTCGAGCTGGCCGCCATGCGGCTCAACGCCGACGTGATCAACTTCACCGCGGAGGCATCGTCGCTGAAAAAGGGCGAGACCCTCCGCGACACCGGCAAGACGCTTGAGGCGCTCAGCGCCGACATTATCATCTTGCGGCACAGCGCGGAGGGTGCGCCGCATCTGTTGTCCCGCGTGGTCGACTGCAGCGTGGTCAACGCCGGCGACGGCGCGCACGAGCACCCGACGCAGGCGCTGCTCGACACCTTCACGATGTTCGAGAAAAAGGGCGACGTGAACGGCCTCAACGTCACCATTCTCGGTGACATCCTTTACAGCCGCGTGGCCCGTTCGAATATCTGGGCGCTGACCAAGCTCGGCGCGAATGTCACGCTCTGCGGCCCGCCGACGCTCGTGCCTCGCATCTTCGAGAAAATGGGCTGCCGTGTGACATACAACGTCGACGAGGCCCTGGCCGACGCCGACATCGTCAACCTGCTGCGCATCCAGCACGAGCGCCAGCGGCTCTCCGCCTTCCCGAGCATCGGCGAGTATCGGTCGCTCTTTGGCTTAACGAGCGAGCGGTTCGCCCGGCTTAAGCCGGACGCCATCGTCATGCACCCCGGCCCGGTCAATCGAGGTGTTGAGATCGACAGCGAGATTGCCGATCACCCGCGCTCGACCATCCTCGACCAGGTGACCAACGGGCTAGCCGTGCGGATGGCGGTGATGTTCCTCGTCAGCGGCGGCAAGTCGTTGCCGGAGCCAAGCGAGTAACGCCCGGCCCCGCCGCCCGCCATGAGCCGCCCCTCCATCGCGCTGATTTTCAACCCCGCCGCCCGCGGCGAAAAGGCACGGCGCTTTCGCGAGTCGCTTGGCCAATTGCGGGACCAATGCGCGCTGCTCGAGACGACCGTACCCGGCAGCGCAACCGCCCTTGCAGCGCAGGCGGTTCGCGACGGCTACGAAACGGTTGTCGCCACCGGCGGCGACGGCACGGTGAACGAGGTCGTCAACGGCCTGGCCTCGGTTCCCGGCGGCCTTGGCCAAGCGCGGCTTGGCATCCTGCCGCTGGGCACAATGAACGTGTTCGCCCGCGAACTGGGCATCTCGCTCACGGCCAAGCGCGCCTGGGAGACGATCCGGCTTGGGCAGGCGCGGGCCGTCGACCTGCCGTTGGCCAAGGTGCAGACGGAGGACGGCCGGGCGAAGCGTTTCTTCGTCCAGATGGCCGGTGCCGGGCTGGACGCCGACGCCGTTGGCGGCGTCAGCCTGGCGTTGAAGAAAAAAATCGGGCCGTTGGCCTATCTGTTTTCCACGCTGGCCGCGCTCAAGGCCAAGCCGCCGACGCTGACGGCCAGGTGGGACGGCGGCTCGGCCCGGGGCGAGTGGATGTGCGTCGGCAATGGCCGGTTTTTCGGAGGACCGGTTGTACTGTTCCCGGATGCTAAACTGAACGACGGTCGCCTCGACCTGTGCGTGTTCCCGCGCATCAACCCCGGCTCGGTGTCGCGCGGCGTCACGTCGATGGCGCTGGGGCAGATCGCTGACTGGCCCGGCGCGAAGCATCACCGGATGAGCGAGCTGACCATCGACGGTCCGGTCGGGACGCGCGTGCAGGCCGACGGCGATTTCATCGGCATGCTGCCAATGACGATCACGCTGCGAAAGCGCGCGCTGCGGGTGCTCGCGCCGTGCGGCAAATGATTTCTTGCCGCTTGGCCAAGCGGAGGCAACGCTGACGCCGCATGGGTATGACGGGAAAAGTTTACCTGGTGGGCGCCGGCCCGGGGGATGCCGGGTTGCTCACGCTGCGTGGTGCCGAGTTGCTGCGCCGCGCGGACGTGGTGGTGTACGACTCGCTGGTCAACCGCGAGCTGCTGGCGCTCGCGCCGGAGTCGGCCGAGGTGCTTTTCGGCGGCAAGCGACCACGCGACCGGGCGATTCCGCAGGAGGAGCTGAACCGGCTGCTGGCCGAGAAGGCCGCGGCTGGCAAGACGGTCGTGCGGCTCAAGGGCGGTGACCCGTACATCTTCGGCCGGGGCGGCGAGGAGGCGGCCGGGCTGCGGCGCGACGGCGTGCCGTTCGAGGTCGTGCCCGGCATCTCGTCGATCATCGCCGCGCCGAGCTACGCCGGCATCCCTCTGACGCACCGCGAGCATTGCTCGAGCTTCACGGTCATCACCGGCCATGAGGATCCCGACAAGGAGGAAAGCGCGCTGGACTGGGAACGCATCGCCCGAGAGCCAGGCACGAAAGTGCTGCTGATGGGCGTCGAGCGAATCGGCAAAATCGCCGCCGCCCTCGCGGCGCACGGCCTTTCGGCCGACACGCCCGCGGCGATGGTTCGCTGGGGCACGATGGGCCGGCAACAGACGATCACCGGCACGCTCAGCACGCTCGCCGACGAGGCGGCCCGGGCCGATTTCAAGGCGCCGGCGGTGACGATAATTGGCGGCGTCTCGACGCTGCGCGACACGCTGAATTGGTTTGAAATCCGGCCACTCTTTGGCCAGCGGGTGGTGGTCACACGCAACCGCAGGGAGGCCGGCAAATTGTCCGGGCAGATTCGGGAACTGGGCGCGGAGGTGCTCGAGATCCCCACCATCCGGATTGAGTCGCCGAGCAGCAACGAGCCGCTCATCGAGGCCGTCACCGGCATCGGCAGCTACGACTGGATCATCTTCACCAGCGCCAATGGCGTGGAGCATTTTTTCGACTATTTTTTCAAGGCGTTCTGCGACGTGCGCGACCTGGGCAGCGTCCGCTTCGCCGCCGTCGGCCCGGCTACCGCGAACAAGCTTCGGGAACTGCACATCCATGTCGACCTCATGCCGGAGGTGCACACCGCCGAGGCAGCAGCCAAGGCGCTGCTCGAATTCCAAAACGTGGAGAATATCTCGGTGCTCCTCCCCCGCGCCGAGGAGGCGAACCCGGAGCTGCCCCGGCTGCTGGAGGACCAGGGGGCGATTGTCGACGACATTGCGTTTTACAAAACCGTGCCGGAGACGGCCGACCGCACCGGCGCGGCGGCGGAGTTCGAGGAGCACGGCGCGGACTGGATCACCTTCGCGAGCGGCTCGGCGGTGAGGCATTTCGATGCGCGGTTTGGCTTGGCCAAGTGCTGCGAGGATCACCCCGGCCTCAAACTCGCCTCGATCGGCCCCGAGACCACGAAGGCACTGAACGCGCTTGGCCTCCAGCCGGCCGTCGAGGCCAGGGAGCACACCATCGACGGCTTGGCCAACGCGCTGCTCGAGCAGTAGCAGGCGTCACCCGATCCGGTACGAGATTTTCTTGATCATCTCGCGGCCCATGGAATGCTGCAGGCGTTGCAGGATCTCGTGCCGCCGGTATCGCACGATCTCGTCGAGCCACACGCTCGAGTCCACCGAGACGAACAATGTGCCGCGGTGGAGGTTCACCGGTTGTGCGTGCGCCGTGACGGTCGGGTCGATGGCCTGGTTCCACACCTTCACGATCTCCGACTCTGCGCGGCGGCGGTCGAGTTGCAGCGTGCCGAGGATGTTTTTCACCACGGCCCCCGCGGTGATCGACTTGTTGCCGTGCGACTTTTCCAGCTCCTTCACGTCGATACCGCGCCAGTCACGCAGTATCCGATCGCGCGGGCCGGAGCGTGTCCGGCGGCTTTTAAATCGGCGTTGGAATGGGGAAAGGGCCATGCGGTTGAGGCGGCACCCATCAAACGACCCGGCCGCGACCGAGTCAATCCGGGAATGATTTCGGCGATTCGCACTTGCCCGCGCGGGGCCGCGATGCGACGCTGTCGCCGCTATGACACTCCGTTTATTCATATCAGCAATGGTGTTCGGTGGCCTGCTCACTTCCGCGGTCGCCGCAGACAAGCTCGAGAAGCGCAAGTCGCCCAAGGGCGCAAAGGCGTACATCATCTTCCCCAAGGACGGCAAAACTGTGAAGAAAAAATTCACCGTGCGCTTCGGCCTCAAGGGGATGGGTGTCGCCCCGGCCGCCATCGACAAGGAAAACACCGGTCACCATCACCTGTTGATCGATGTGG
>CAYWMH010000217.1:4085-4520 GCA_964459315.1 uncultured Verrucomicrobiota bacterium | reverse complement strand
GCAATTTTATCCGTATACCAGACCTTCTCGACTGGCGCTGAGCTTGGCCAAGCAAGACCCCTACCGGGATTGGAGGTGACAGCTGACCACCGGGCCGGTAACATTTTGTGCATGGAATTCACTCGAGATTGGTTCGTCGAGCATGCGAAGGTTTGGCCCGAAGTTTTTCGGCGGCACGGCTGGGATGCGGATGCGCCCCGGTCGATTCTGGAGATCGGTTGCTTCGAAGGCCTCTCCACCTGCTGGATGCTCAACTACCTGCTGAAGCATCCCGACAGCCGGATGGTCTGCATGGATACCTTCTAGGGGGGAAGCGAGCATGTCCGCGATGCAACGGACATGGCTGCGGTTCGCGAAACTTTTTTTAGCAATATTGCGAAAACCGGGGCGGGCGGATGACGTGCGGGTGCTGGAGGAGCGATCCGACACGGGACT
>CAYWMH010000217.1:0-4075 GCA_964459315.1 uncultured Verrucomicrobiota bacterium | reverse complement strand
TGGGTCGGACGTTTTGGTGGACCTGGTCTTGGGGTTTCGCCTGCTGACTATCGGAGGGTTGTGTATTTGCGACGATTACCTTTGGGAGGGGCAGTCCGACCCGAGGCATTCCCCCAAGATGGCGATCGACGCGTTTTCGTCCATCTTCTCGGAGCAACTCCAGTTCGTACCGGTCATCAACACGCAATTCGCCTTCAAGCGACTCCGGTGGTCCGCTTGGCCAAGCGGGGCCGGGGATTTCGGCATTGAACCGGTCGCTCGGTTTCCGTAGTTTCAGCCGCTCACAGGTTTAATCATGAGATTTGGCATCAATTCATTCTTGTTCGTGTCGCCGTTCGTGACACAGAGTTCCCGGCTTTTTTCGAAGTTCAAAAAGTGGGGTTTCGACACCGTGGAGCTGCCCATCGAGGCACCGGAACACATCGACTCGGTCAAGGTCAGGAAGGCACTCGACCGCGCCGGTCTGGCCTGCGGCTCGGTTTGCGCCTGCATGGGCCCGGGGCGCGACTTCCGCGGCTCGGCCAAGGATCAGCGTGAGGCGATGAAGTACTGCAAGGCGCTCATCGACCATATGGTCAACCTCGGTTGCCCGTCGCTCATCGGCCCCGTTTATTCTGTCGTCGGAAAGGCCGACGCGGTCGAGCCAAAGGATCAAAAAAAGGAGTTCGCGCTCGTGGTGAAAAACCTCAAGGTACTCACTGCCTACGCCGAGAAAAAGGGTGTGCAGATTTGTGTCGAGCCGCTGAACCGGTTCGAGACCGACTTTTTGAACACGTGCGAAAAGGGCCTACGCCTCATCAAGGCGGTGGGCAGTCCCGCGCTCAAACTGCACCTCGACACGTTCCACATGAACATCGAGGAGAAAAACCAGGCAAAGGCCATCCGCGCGGCCGGCAAACACCTTGGGCACTTCCACGCTTGCGGCAGCGACCGCGGCACGCCGGGCAACGACCACATCGACTGGAAACCGATCGTCGCTGCGCTCAAGGCGGTCAAGTACAAGGGCGACATCGTGATCGAGTCGTTCACGACTGACGTGAAGGTGATCGCCCGGGCGGCGGCCATCTGGCGGAAGATGGAGCCGACCCGCGAGGAGATCGCAACAAAGGGCCTGAAGTTCCTGAAGAAGGCATTCAAGTAACCTGAATTTCAGGGTAGGTCAGCGCGTCTATTCGCTCCCATTTTTGACTCTTTAAACGAAGAATTCATCCGATCATGATGACAAAAAAAATAACGAACCTGTTGGGCTTGGCGGCGTTTGCGTTTGCCGGGCAGTCGGTTGCCGAGGAGAAGGGATTTGAAACCATCTTCGATGGGAAAACCCTCAATGGCTGGAACGGTGACCCGAAGTTCTGGAGTGTGAAGGACGGTGCCATCACCGGGCAGACTACCAAGGACAATCCGACCAAGGGCAATACCTTCATCATTTGGGAGGGTGGCAAGACCGGCAACTTCGATTTGCGGCTAGACTACAAGATCATCGGCGGTAACAGCGGGATCCAATATCGCAGCTTCAAGGCCGACGGCCCGGACGAGTGGCGCATCGGCGGCTATCAGGCCGACTTCGAGGCCGGCGACACTTACTCCGGCATCTGTTACGGTGAACGCTTCCGGGGCATCCTGTCGCTGCGCGGCAAAAAAACTACGCTCACCATCGGCGACGACGGCAAGTTGAAAAAGGCTGTTGAGGAATTTGCCAAGGATGCCGACTTCGCCTAGGCGATCAAAAAGGAGGAATGGAACGGATTCCGAATCGTCGCGCGTGACTTCAATATCTCCCACTACATCAACGGCGTAAAAACCACGCAGTTGATCGATCGCGACAAGAAATCGCGCCGTGCCGACGGCCTTCTCGCGTTGCAACTGCACGCCGGCCCGCCGATGACCGTCCAGTTCAAGAACATCCGCATCAAGAACTTGCCCAAGCGCGACAAAAAGAAAAAGTAATCTGACACCATGGAAAAAATTCTCTCCCTAACCGTGGCACTTGGCCTGGTCGCCGGTGCAGCGGCTGCGCCAAAGAAGGTCGTGACGATCGCCGGCAAGCCAAGCCACGGGCCGCTCTCGCACGAGCACAACGCCGGCATCCAACTCCTGGCCAAGTGCCTCAAGGAAGGCGCGGCCGACGTGGTGGCACCGGCAGTCACACTCAACGGCTGGCCAAGCGACGAGTCGATTTTCGACGGGGCCGACGCGGTGGTGATCTACAGCGACGGCGGCGGGCGACATCCGGCGCTCCAGGGCAACAACCTTGAGAAACTCGGCAGGTTGATGAAAACCGGGGCCGGATTTCTAACCATCCATTACGGCGTCGAGCCGACCACCGCCAAGGGCAACAAGGAATTCCTCGACTGGCAGGGCGGTTGTTTCGAGACGCACTGGTCGGTCAACCCGCACTGGACCGCGAACTTCAACAAGCTGCCGAAGCACCCGATCACGAGCGGCGTGAAGCCGTTCAAGGCGAACGACGAGTGGTATTTTCACATGCGTTTTCGCGGCGACAACAAGGGCAAACTTATCCCGATCCTCAGCGATGTGCCGCCAAAGGAAACCATGCGGCGCGGCGATGGAGCCCACAGTGGCAACCCGGCTGTGCGCAAGGCGGTGGCCGCTGGTGAGACGCAGCACGTTGCGTGGGCGTACCGGCGCGAGAACGGTGGCCGCGGCTTCGGTTTTACTGGTGGGCACAACCACCTCAACTGGGGCAACGACGATTACCGCAAGACTGTGCTCAACGCCATTCTCTGGGTGGCCAAGGCCAAGGTGCCGAAAGATGGCGTCCCGTCTAAACTCACTGAGGACGACCTTTACGCCAACCTCGATCCCAAGCGCGGCCAACGCCCCCGCCCAAGGTCGGCCAAGCCGAAGAAAAAGTAAGCCCAACTTGGTTAAGCGCGGCTATTGCCTGTTAAAGAAATGGATAAAAATTCCTTGACAGTATCAAGGCGTTGTGTCTGATTTCCTACTGAACCTGTTCGTCACGAAAACCAGAACCAAAAGTAAACCATGACATTGACCAACCTTGAATCGATCCCGGGCCGCGCCATCACGGAGCATTACGGCTTGGTGCAGGGAAGCACCATCCGCGCGAAGCACGTTGGGCGCGACTTGATGGCCGGGCTGAAGAACATCGTGGGCGGCGAACTGAAGGGCTACACCGAGTTGATGCGGGAGGCCCGGCAGCAGGCAACGCAGCGCATGGTGGAACAGGCGGAGGAACTGGGCGCCAACGCCATCATCAACGTTCGTTTCACCACCACATCTGTCTCCCAGGGCGCGGCGGAGATGCTGGCGTACGGCACGGCGGTTCGCTGCCAGTGAGGAGGCACGATGGAGTCTGAATACGGCGAACTGTCGCAGGGGCTGGAGGTCTTTCTGGACATTCTGTTCATTTCGATCCCGTTCCTTGTGTTGCTGCTGGCCTATGTCACCGGCAAGATCGCTGAGAAACGTCATTACAAGAGAATCCACGCCCGCGAAGAGCGGTGGGTTGGCATCCCGGCCATCAGCGGCAAACACATTCCCGATCTGCAGCCGGTCGTCTCCGCGGAGCTGGTTGTCGGCAGCGTCGTGGTGTCGGTCGACCATTTCAAGCGGTTCCTTTCCAACTTCCGCAAGTTCTTTGGCGGGGAGTTGAAGAGCTACTCCTCGGTCATCGACCGGGGCCGACGCGAGGCCATCCTACGGATGAAGGAGTCCTCCCCGGAGGCTGACCTATTCCTGAATTGCCGGCTGGAAACCTCGAGCGTTTCCAAGGGGAAGGGTAAGGCGGTGGGCTGCGCGGAGGTGGTCGCCTACGCCACGGCGGTGCGTTTCGAGCGCCCGGCCGAATGAAGTTCGTCCCGAAAAGGCTCGATAGCACCGCGGACAATTCCAGCGGGAAGGAAAACTGGAGGGACAAATTCAAAAACCTCGTCAGCGTGGTAGGCGCGCTTGCGGTGTTGTACATCGGGATCGGGTTCGTGGCCGATTTTGTTGCGATGAGCATCAGCGAGGAGACGGAGGCGAAGGTGTTTGGCGCTGCCGTTTCGATGCTGCAATCCGCTTCAGTCCCGCCGGAGTTTAACTTGGCGGA
>CAYWMH010000216.1:0-4528 GCA_964459315.1 uncultured Verrucomicrobiota bacterium | reverse complement strand
GCGCGCTCCGCCAGACAGCGCGCCCAATGGCGTCAGGCGCTGCTCCGGCGCGAACAGGAGGTCCTTCATATATCCGATCACGTGATGCGACTGACTTCCGAAATATACCGTGTCGCCGTTGCCCCCCGTCAAAGCGTCGGCGAGCGTGGTTGAGGAATGGAGGCTTTCGCGGCGTTGGTCGGTCGCGGCGATCTGCAGGTTCGCGCCGCGACGCACCTTGCCTTCGTCCGACTCGAGGTTTCCCGTCAGGAGATTAAGCAGCGTCGTCTTGCCGGCACCGTTGGGTCCGATGATACCGAGTCTGTCGCCGCGCTTAACCCGCAGCGACAGAGCGCGCACCACCGGAAGGTCATCGAACTTCTTTGTGAAACCTCCGATAATCTCGAGAATCTTGTTCTTGATCGGCGAAGGATCGATGGAGATCTGGTCATATACCTGCGACAACTGGCGAAGCAGGGTCTTTGTGATCTTCCGGTTGGCCGGGATGATGACATCGCCTGTTTCCGAGTTTGTCACGTCCAGCGGGATTTTCTCACCCAAGAGGATGTCGCTCAGGTTTTGCGTCAACTGCTCGTGGAGGCTGTTCAGTTCCTTCTTGTAGTCGTCCTCAAGCTTCTTGGCCTGTTTCTTGGCCTCGATTGCGGCAGACTTGACCCCCTTGTCGCCTTCCTTCTTGGAGGAGATTTTCACCCCCATCACCTTGCCAAACACGCCCGAGGGCACTTTCAGCGAGGAATCCTTCACGTCGGCGGCCTTCTCCCCGAAGATGGCCCTCAGGAGGCGTTCCTCGGGGGCCAGCTCGGTTTCGCTCTTGGGCGTTATTTTGCCCACAAGGATGTCTCCCGGTCCGACCTCGGCCCCGACCCTGATGACTCCGTCCATGTCGAGGTTGTTCAACGCCTCCTCACCAAGGTTCGGGATGTCCCGGGTAATTTCCTCCGGGCCAAGTTTGGTGTCGCGCGCACTGACCTCGTACTCGCCGATGTGGATCGACGTGAACACATCATCCTTGACGATCCGTTCGCTGATGCAGATGGCGTCCTCAAAGTTGTAACCGTTCCAAGGCATATAGGCGACCAACACGTTCTTCCCGATGGCCAGTTCGCCGTCCTTGGTGCAAGGACCGTCAGCGATGGGATCGCCCGCCTTGACCTTGTCTCCCACCGCAACCAAAGGCTTCTGGTTGATGCAGGTGCCGGCATTTGACCGGTGATATTTGCGAAGTGAATACACCCAGCACCCCTCCTCCGGGCGATGCTTTATCTTACGCCGGTTCTCGGGCAGCTTGCCGGTCTTGGTGATCACAACCTCTTCTGCGGTCACGGAGGCCACGACGCCGTCCGCCTCGGACTTGACGAGCGCATGCGAATCCTGCGCCACCTTGGTCTCCATCCCCGTGGCGACAAGCGGCGCCTCCGTGGTCAACAACGGTACCGCCTGGCGTTGCATGTTCGATCCCATCAAGGCCCGATTCGCATCGTCATGCTCCAGGAAGGGGATCAAACTGGCGGCGACGGATACCAATTGCTTGGGCGACACGTCCATGTAATCGACCTTGTCCGTTGGCCTGTCGACAAAGTCCGCCCGAAAGCGGCAGGCCACCTGCTCGGTGGTGAACTTACCATTGTTGTCAATCGGCTGGTTTGCCTGGGCAATGTAGTACTTCTCCTCAACGTCGCCAGTCAGGTAATCGACCTTGTTGGTCACTCTGCCCTTGACCACCTTGCGGTAGGGGCTCTCGATGAACCCAAAATCGTTCACCCGTGCGAACGTGGCCAAGCTGGCGATTAGGCCGATGTTGGGGCCTTCCGGCGTCTCTACCGGACAGATGCGACCGTAGTGCGAAGGATGAACATCCCGCACCTCGAACCCGGCGCGTTCACGCGACAAGCCACCCGGACCAAGCGCGGAAAGACGGCGCTTGTGGGTCAATTCCGCGAGCGGGTTGATCTGGTCCATGAACTGCGACAACTGGCTCCGACCGAAGAAATCCCGCACCACGGCGGACAAGGCCTTCGGGTTAATGAGCTTGGCCGGGGTCATGGTGTCCAGTTCCTGGTCGAAAAGCGTCATGCGCTCCTTAACCAAGCGCTCGGTGCGGGCCAAGCCGACGCGGCACTGGTTGGCCAAGAGCTCGCCAACGGTACGGATCCGGCGACTGCCCAAGTGATCGATATCGTCGATGGTGCCGTCTCCCAGCTTGAGGCGGAGCAGGTACTTGGTCGCCTCGACCAAATCCTCCTTCATCAACGTGCGGGAGCCGTCCACCCCCTTGAGGTCCAGTTTCTGGTTGATTTTGTAACGACCCACGCGGCCAAGGTCGTACCGCTTGGGATCAAAGAACAAGCGCTTGACCAGGGCGCGTGCGTTGGCAGGCGTCGGCGGATCGCCGGGGCGCAGTCGCTTGTAGATTTCCTTGAGGGCTTCCTCCTCGTTGTGGGCCGGGTCCTTGGCCATGCAGCGGATGATCAGCCCGTTGTCGCTTGATTCGTCCACATTCTCGATTTTCTTGACGCCCAGTTCCCTCACCCGCTTGACCACCGCCTTGGACAACGGCTCAAACGCACGCGCCACGACGATGCCCTTCTCCGGTTCGACCAGGTCGCTGATCAGCACCTTGCTATCGAGATCCTCCATCTTCTCCGCCTTCCGGGTGGAGACCTCCTTCACCTTGTAAAAGGTATTCAGCAGGGATGCATCGCTACTGGTGTCCTGCCCTTCGAGGAAGTTGATGGCCCGCAGGAAGGTGGTGATCAGGAACTTGCGGCGGCGCTTTTTGCGGTCGAGATAGACATACAGCATGTCGTTGGTGTCAAACTGCGCCTCGAACCACGACCCCCGATCCGGGATGATCCGGAAGGAGTGCAGCATTTTGCCGTTCGGATGCCGGGTGGCCTCGAAGGCTACGCCCGGCGAGCGGTGCAACTGGCTCACGATCACGCGCTCGGCCCCGTTGATGACGAAGCTGCCCTGCGGCGTGATGAGCGGCACCTCGCCCATGAACACTTTTTCCTCTTTGGTTCCTTTTTCATCCTTAAGCCGGAAGATGACGTGGAGCGCCGATCTCGTAGTGGCAATACTTGAGCACGACTTTTTCATCGTAGCTCGTAACGGGGAAGATTTCGTTGAACACCGCCTCCAAGCCGATGTTCTCACGCTTACCCGGGCTGACTTCCGCCTGCAGGAACTCGTGATACGAGTCCACCTGAATCTCGATCAGGTTGGGCGGAGAGATGATTTCCTTGATGTTGCCGAAGTTGATGCGGCCGTTCGCTTTATTAGGCATCGATTATGTCGGGGTTTGTCGGGGCCGGTCCGTAACCGGGGAATTCATAAACACACAAAAACGGGCAACACGCTCCCCCACCCTCGCGGGGGGCGCATTCACCCTGAATAGACACTTGGTTCTTAAAACCGTTTAATAAAATACTGATTCCCAAAAGCAGGAATGGCATGGGCCAAGGGGCGTTGCCGCCCCCGGGTCCAAATACCGTTACTTGAGTTCGACGGCTGCGCCAGCCTCCTCAAGCTTTGCCTTGGCGGCTTCGGCCTCATCCTTGGGCACGCCTTCCAAGACGGGTGTCGGGGCGCCTTCCACCAGGCCCTTGGCCTCTGCCAGGCCCAGGCCGGTCTTGACGGCCCGCACGGCCTTGATGACCTGAATTTTCTTGCCGCCGTCACTCACCAGGACAACGTCAAACTCGGTCTTCTCCTCTGCCGCGCCGGCGTCCGCACTCTCACCACCGCCCGCGGCCGCAACCGCAACCGGGGCAGCCGCGCTGACCCCCCATTTTTCTTCCAGTTCCTTGACCAGTTCAGCAGCCTCAAGGACCGTCAAACCGCTCAACTCTTCCACTATTTTTGTTATGTCTGCCATTGTTTTTTAGTTTCTTCGCCCCCAGAGCCCCGGGGATTTAAGCGCGCGGACCGCGCGCCGACGAGTTACTGTTTTTTATCCCCCCGCGCGTTGTACACGGGAAAAAGTCAATTCCGGTCATGCTTCGTTTTCGGAGAACTTGGCCCGGACGATCCTTGCCACACTTGCGCTTGGTTCGGCCAAAGTGCGCACCAACTGACCGGCTGGCGCCTGGAGCGTGCCCAGCAGCTTGGCACGCATCCCGTCGAGTGACGGGAGGTCGGCCAGCGTCTTGATCTGGTCGGCGTCGAGCCGGTCGTTGTCAACAAAACCGAACTGCCACTCCGGCTTATCAAATTCCGATCTAAAATTTTTCAAGGTTTTTGCAGCACCGGTGACTTCCCCCTCGCCGGTGACAGCCGCCAGTTGCCCCGTCAGCGCTTGGCCAAGCTCCTCTATTCCTGCTTCCTTGGCCGCCGTCTTGAAAATCGAGTTCTTGAAGAGTTCGACGAATAAACGCCGAACCAATAAAGCCGCACCCACCCGTTACCAAAATGTTCCGACAGGTCCTCACCTCGTCCTCCTTTGTCCCTTGGGACGCTCGTAGCCTCAAGGCCTTTAGTCCAGGCTAGGGCCCAAAGCAACAGCGCCCTGCTTCTCTCCTTAAGCCCC
>CAYWMH010000215.1:900-4550 GCA_964459315.1 uncultured Verrucomicrobiota bacterium | reverse complement strand
GATCGCCGCCGCCGCCTCGATCGGCGTGGCCAAGCACTCAAATGCGATCCAGTTGCAGCGTTCAACTTCGAACTCATCCCGCAGCAGTAAGCCCTCCTCGCCGACCACCACCCGGTTGTTCTCCGGATCCAATTCCACCACATACAGCGGTGTCGGGGACGAAAGCCCCAGCCCCTTCCGCTGCCCAATCGTGTAAAACTCGATTCCATCGTGATGCCCCAGCACCTGCCCTCGCGTATCGACGATCTCCCCCCGGTGCTCCTCCACCAGCCCTGCCTTGGTCAGGAACTTCTTGTAATCCTTGTCCGGCACGAAACAAATCTCCTGGCTCTCCTCCTTCTCCGCCGTCTTGAGGCTGACACACCGGGCGACTTCGCGCGTCTCGCTTTTTTGCAGGTCACCCAGCGGAAACTTCATGTGCGCCAACTGCTCTTGGCCAAGCGAGAACAGAAAGTAGGTCTGATCCTTCCGCGCGTCCTTCCCGCGCAACATCACCGTCCGGCCGTTGCGCTGCTCGAGCCGGGCGTAATGCCCCGTGGCCACGTACTCTGCCCCGAGCTTACGCGCGCGGGTGATCAGGTTGCCGAACTTGAGTTTCTCGTTGCACATCACGCACGGGTTCGGCGTACGCCCGGCTTTGTATTCTGCCGCGAAGTAGTCAATCACGTCCCGCTGAAACTCCGCAGACTCGTCGACGAGGTAATACGGGATATCGAGTTTGTCGGCGACCGAGCGGGCATCCATCACCGCCTGCGGCCCGCAACACTTGTCCTCGGCCCGGGCCAGGCAATCCTGCGGCCACACCTTCAGCGTGATGCCGACAACGTCGTATCCCTGCTCGACCAACAGCGAGGCCGCCGCGGAGGAATCCACCCCGCCGCTCAAGCCGACGACTACACGCGTTTTGTTGTTATCAAGCATCGATTTGCCCGCTTGGCCAAGCGGGGGATCACTTGGCGATCATGCCGCTTTCGCGGGCGAAATTGAACAGCCCGCCGGCATCGATCACCGGGCGGACCTCGCCCAGCGGCTTGATCGCGTACTCCGCTCCCGTGGCTTTGACCTGGACGATTCCTCCGTCGAGATCGACCCGCACCTCGTCACCGGTCTTCAGCAGCTCGCAGAGCCGTTGGGTTAGGTCGCACGGATAAAGCTCCCCGGTGGCCACGCAGTTACGGAAAAAAATCCGCGCGAAGCTCTCGGCCAAAACCAGCTTGCAGCCGGCGGAGCCGAGCGCAATCGGGGCGTGTTCCCGCGAACTGCCGCAGCCGAAATTCCGGCCGGCGACCACGATCGGGTAGTTCGAGTCCATTTCACCCTCCGCCACGTACCGCGCGGGGTACAGCGACTCCGGCAGCCCGATCATCGCATAGCTGCCAAGTTTCTCGTACTCCTCCGGGATCGTCGGGACGAGGTTCAGGTATTGCGCCGGTATAATCTGGTCGGTGTCGATATTGTCGCGCACCACGAAAACCGGCCCTTCAAAGATTCTACTCACGCCGACCATTTGGGGGCAGAAACGGCCGCTTTTCAATTCAAAACGAAACAGACTCGTAATGCCCCCCGTTAAACCGGCGGTAATGCGAGAAGCCGCAGCGCTTGGCCAAGGCGATCGCCTCGTCAAACTGCTCCCCAACCCGTCCCGGCTTGTGGGCATCCGAGCCGAATGTCATCCCCACCCCGAGCCCGGCCGCCATCTGCAGCAGCGCCGGGGCAGGGAACATTTCGCCACAAGGCTTGTTCAAGCCGTTGGTGTTGATCTCGATCGCTGAATCCTGACGCTTCACCTCCTCCAAAAACGGACGCCACATCGCGGAGCAATCGCCGCTTGGCCGGTGGCCGAACACCTTGATCAAATCACAATGGCCAATGATGTCGAACACCCCCAGCGCAGCCGATTGCCGGAGCAACTCAAAATACTCCGCCCAAGCGTCGTCGACATCCCGCCCTATCCAGGAATCCCGCTTATCAGGATGATCGAAACTCCACTTCCCTCCAAGATAATGCACTGAACCAATCAAATAATCCCATTTATGCCGATTTCCCAAGTCTTTAGCCCAATCCTCGTAGCCCGGCACGAAGTCGATTTCAAGGCTCTTCCGGACGGTTACGGTGGGGTTCTCAACGGCCGCTTGGTCGACTTTTTCGATGTAAAGATCCAACTCCCGCTCCAGCATCCGCCAGTCATCGAAGTCATCCCCCGGCATTGGCGCGTGCTCGGTGAAGCCGATTTCGGTCAGGCCAACGTGGGCTGCCTGCGCGGCATATTCGGTCGGCTCCCCTTCCGCGTGGCGGCAGAGGGGTGTGTGCATGTGATAATCCGGCGGCAGGCTCACAGACACAAACTAGGGAAGATTCCGCCCTTGGCCAAGCGAAGACCGGGGAGTGGCCACTCAGTCGGCTGCCGGGTGGCGCCTGACGGGATGCACCTCCGCGAGTTTGCTGGATAGCAGTTGGACCCGTCTCGCCGATACGGCGGCGATGTTTTTGTTTTCCCCGGGATCTTGGTTGTGGTTGTACAGTTCACGCGCCACGACCCCGCCGGTCCGCCAGTTGCGCCACTCGGTGTATCGGTGGTGTCGGGTTCGCAGTGAGTACCCCATCACTTCCGGTTCCTTCCCGGTGTAATAAGCCGGACGCGGGTGCTGCGTGATGGCAAACGGCTTGACCTCGAATACGGGATTCTTCAGGGCGGGCACGAGGCTGGCACCTTCCAGGTGGGTTGGCTTGGCCAAGCCGCACAATTCGGCCAGGGTCGGGTACAGGTCGATCAGTTCCACCGGTGAGGGCGCTTCCGCGCCGCGCTTGGCCAAGTGCGGTGGGGCGATGATCAGGGGAACGGCGGCGTCCCACTCGTAGTTGGAGGTTTTGCACCACAGGCTGTGCTCGCCCAGATGAAAGCCGTGGTCGGCGGTAAACACGACGATGGTGCTGTCCCGCAAACCAAGCCGATCCAGTTCGTCAAGGACGCGGCCGACTTGTGAGTCCATGTAGGTCGTGGCGGCAAAGTAGCCTCGGCGCAGTTCGCGAATATCCCTCGTCGACGGCTCGCGTCCGCCGAAGGCGCGCAACAACTCGCGACTGTCGTGCAGGGCGATGTCGGGGCCGTTTTCAGGCCTGGCCAATGATTCCGGCAACGTCACCTTGGCCGGGTCGTACAGGTTCCAGTAGCGCCTTGGGGCGTTGAACGGCAGGTGCGGTTTCCAAAAACCGACAGCCAGAAAAAACGGCTTCCTGTTTTGTTTCAGGCGTTGCAGCGACTCGACGGCCCGGGTCGCGATCCGGCCGTCGAAATAGGCCTCGTCCGGCACATCGAGGATGGTGCTGCGCGGCAGTTTGATTTCGTTCCGCGGCGGCTTCCCGTCGACCCTCGGCTTGTCATCGTCGTGGCGTGCGTAGTGCATGAATTGCGGCACCCTCCATGACTGCGGGTCGCCGTGAATGTCCTGCCGCCAGTTGTGGAAAATCTTGCCGACGCACTCGGTGAAGTAGCCGTTGTTCCTGAAATGTTGCGGTAGCGTGACGATGCCCGGCCGACGCTGCCGGAGGTGTGTCGGCAGGTTTCAGATGCCTAGCGAGTCGGGCCGCAAGCCGGTCAGCATCGAGGCGCGCCACGGGTTGCACAACGCCTGCTGGCAATAGGCGCGCTT
>CAYWMH010000215.1:0-890 GCA_964459315.1 uncultured Verrucomicrobiota bacterium | reverse complement strand
GATCACGTGCCCGGCGCCGTAGCAGCCCAGTTCCGGCCGCAAGTCGTCCGCCATGATAAACAGCACATTCGGCTTGTCACCGGCCGGGGGGCCGGCCAAGCCCCTCAAGGCCACTCCCCAAAGGGCGATCCCAATCGCAAGTGCAAGGCTTCGTGGCGTCATCACTTACAGCGTCCAGCCGTTGCGGTACTCGCTGTGAATGTAGCGGTTGGCTTCGGGGGCATTTTTGACGCGCATTTTTTTGGCGTCCCACTCAATTTTTTTGCCGGAGCGCAGCGCCACCAGGCCCAGCAGCATTGCCTCGGTCATCGGCCCGGCGTAGTCGAAGTTGGACCAGGCCGGCTTGCCGCCCTTGCAGGCGTCGATCCATTCGAGGTAGTGGTGCCGATTGAAGTCCGCCGGCTTCTTGATTGTCTCCGGCACATCCTTGTGATCCGCCTCGGTGGCTCCCGAGAGAAATGTGCCCTTCCCCCAGTACATCGGTATGTAGAGAGAGTCCTTGCTGCCAATGAGAATCGAGCCGTTGCCGGGCAGCGACTTCTGCTTGGCCAAGGAGGGATCCGGTTTTTTGCCGCCGTCATACCAGACGACCTTTACCGGTTTGCGCTTACCCTGCTTAGGGAAATGATAAGTGATGATCGACCATTTGGGCGCGGTCTCAGAGTTGATGCTGGATGACACCGCTTCGAGTGTCGTTGGATTGCGCAAGTCCAGCGCCCAATAGGCGAGATCGGAGTTATGACAGCCCATATCGCCCACTGCGCCGGTGCCGAAGTCCCAAAAACCGCGCCACTTGAATGGATGATAGGCAGGGTGATAAGGACGCTTCTGAGCCGGGCCAAGCCAAAGATCCCAGTCCAGGCTTTTTGGCACAGGCGGCGAGCCGGCTG
>CAYWMH010000214.1:0-4554 GCA_964459315.1 uncultured Verrucomicrobiota bacterium | reverse complement strand
TGACCTGGTGCACCTCGACGGCGAGCGTATTTTCACCCGGCTGAAGCAGCGCGGGATCGAGGTCAAACGGCCCCTCGAGCGTGGAGTTAATGATATTCCGCCCGGCCAGCATCTCGTGGTGCGGCGCAACGTCCGGCGGCATGCCGAGGCGCAACAACTCTGTGCCGTTGAGGAGGAGGATCGCGCCGGCGTCGACCACCGCCCAAAACTGCAAGCGGGTTGGCGTGGCGTCGCCGCTCCAGTTGAACTGGGTGCGGAAATAAAATGTGCGCGGGCCAAGCGCAAGCGGCGTGTTCACCGGGGCCGACAGCGGGCTGGACTCCTTCGCCAACAGCGCACGGCCGCTTGGCCAAGCGGTGTCGTCGAAGTCCGGCTTGGCCCAGTCGGCCGGTGGCGGGGCGGCGTGCTGATGGTAACGCCACCGGGCGTCCATCTCGACGAGGGCGACCTTGGTTGGCACCGGGTTGACGACCGGCTTGGCCGGGTTGAGCGAGCCGGGGCTGGGGAGCCGAAGTGGCTCGATCGCGGCGGCGCCATCCGGCACGCGACCCATCGACACGCCCGGCGTTTGCGGCGCGTACCAGACCTGGTCGATGACCGTTCCGTCCGAGTTGAACAGCGCGATCAACCCCTGGTCGGCGGAGAGTTGGAAGCCAAGCTGCTTCGCCCCGCCGCCGGTTCGGAAGGCCAGTGCCTCCCCGGCCCCGATGAAGGCCAGCGCGGGGAACAGCCGGTGGCTTGTTCGGCGCAGGGGCCGGTCGGTCAGCGACACGTCCCGCAGTGACACCGGCAGCGCGGAGCCGTTGAACAGTTCCACGAAATCGTCATTGCCGGGGCCGCTGCCCTTCGCCAGCCATTCGTTGATGCGGAGCGCCGAGGCTGGGCCAAGCGGGGCGGGGCGGTTGGCCTGCCCCGGCGTGGGCTGCGCCAGTCCCCAGCCGTCCGGCAGCCGAGCGATGGAGTAGCTGGCAAGTTGCGGTCCGTACACCACCACGTCCAGCTGCCGGCCTCCGCGTGCCGGCAGGTCGAACAGCGCGAGTGACTCGCCTTCGTCGGCAAGGGAGAAGCCAAGGTTCAGGCCGGGCGTCACCCGATTCCCCCCGGTGGCGATCAGCCGTTCGTTCGATCCAAGTTCCGTGCCTTCAGGGAAGACGAACTTTGCCGGCGTGTCTGCGTCGTCGGTGAGGCTCATGCCGGAGAGATTCACGCTGAACCGGCTGCGGTTGTGAATCTCGACCCAGTCGCCGTCCACCGCCTTGACCTCGCTGATCAGCAGCGGCGAGGCGTCATCTGAAACGATCCACTCCACCACGAGCGGCGTCGCCATCCACTCCCCGGCGGCGTCGCGCCCGAGAACCTCGAGCGTGTGTTGCCCATCCGCCGTGACCGCCAGCATGAGCGGCTCCGCGATCGGCCTTGGCTCGCTGAATTCCCCGCCGTCCAGCCGAAACCGATAATGCGACAGGCCCGGCCCCCAGACAGTGAGCGCCCCGTCGCGATTGGGAGTGGGGGAGACCGGTGCGCCGCCCAGCCGGAGCCGTTCGCCTTCCGGGCCAATGCCGCCGCCGAGCCGGCCCATCGCGCTAGCGGCGATAGCGGGAGCTTCGAGGTTCCCTTCGCCCGGTCGGAACGGCGTCTTCGCGAACAGGTTGTGCGTGACGACGCCGGCTTCTCCGGGTGTGAACATCGTGGCGCATCGCTCGAACAGGTTGTTGGTCCATTCGTTTTTGGCGCCGTCGGGGACGCCGTCAAACTCGGCCACGCGGACGGCGCAATCGGAGAACCGGTTGCCGTGCGCTGCCAGCGACACACGGCTGGAGAGCCGCAGCGCGACGTCCGTCTGGCCAAGCCGGTTGCGCGCCAGCACCGCGATTGGCCAAGCGCCATCCGCTGGGCCGTTGATGGAAACCGTCGCCGCCTGCTTGGCCGGCGATTCCGGGTGACGGAAATTGTCGAACCGGTTTTCCCAAAGAAAACTGTTGCAGCCGGACAGGGCGACTGCCTCCCGGGCGCCCCCGGAAAACCGGTTGCCCCGCAGCTCAAGCCAAGCGCCTGGATGGCCTTGGCCGTCGAAGACAAAAACCGGGGCGGGGCGATCGGTCGCGGCGAACCGGTTGCCACGAAAGCGCACCGGATCATCGCCGGCAAAGCCGCTGCCAGTCACGACCGGCAGCTCGGCCGACGCGCTTGGCTCGAACGAACAATCGGCGACTGCCAGCGCCGAGCCGGAAAACCGGATTGCCGTGCCTAGCAGGTCACGAAAGGCGACGCCGGTCAACTCGAGGCGCGAGTTTTCTGCGTGCACCGCGGGCGTATCGGCCGTGACGGCGAAAATGTTCACGTGCGCCAGCCGGTTGTCTTGCGAGGAGTCGATCCAGCGAATCCCGCGCCAGCGATGGCTTGTGCCGGGCGGCACGGTCAGCGTCGCCGGGCGGTTTGCCCCGCCCCTGACCGTCAGGCGGCCCCGCACCTCGAGTTGGGCGTTCTCCCCGAAATAAACCATCGCTCCGGCCTCGATCGAAAGCGTCGCCTGTTTTCGCACCACCGTATCGCCCCGGAAAAACCACGGGCCGGCGGCGGCGGACAGCACCGTGTCGCCCGTGATGAGCGCGTCGACCGGCTGGTGGTTTCCGGTCTCGTGCCACACCGTGAAGTCGAGGCGATCCACCTCGGCGTGGGCTGCATCGAAGGCCTGCACGAGCAGGTGATTTAGCCCCGGCTGCAGCTCGAAGGCGTCCGCCCGCCACGTGGCTTCCCACGCCGACCAGTTCACGGGAGTGCCGTTGATCCTGACTGCGCGGGTGGCGATGGCGTCCGCCTGGCCCTCAAGATTGACGAGCGACGACTCGGAGACAGGGAGTCCCTGTTTGAGCGGCAGGGAGGTCGACAGGATCAAGGCGCGCGGGATTTGCGACAGGATGAAATCGCGTCGTTCGGCGGCAAATTGGTTGAGGCGATCGGTTTCCGATTTGTCCGTCCACTTGCCGATTGCCTGCTCGACCATGGCCGGGAATTGGCCGTCCGAAAAAACCGTCTCCGCCTGCCGCTGCAGCTCGGCGAAATAGCGAGGCACGAACGCTGGGTGTTTCAGGAAACGGGCTACCTGGTGCGGCTTCGTCAGGTGGCCGCTGACATGAACCGGCTCGGTGGCCTTGAACAGCCCGGCCGTCGGGCTGCCGGCGGTGTCGCCCCGACCGAGAATGGTGTCCAAATCGTACGGCACAAGCATGTGCAGGTTGCTGGACATGTCCTCGAAATGAATGAAGTCATCTCCGATCCCGTTGCCCAAGCCGGTTTCGCGGTTGTCGAAAACCGTGTTGATGGCGAAGAAGCGCAGCCAATTGTCAACGTCGATCGACGCCTCGACGGCCTCGACAAACTCCTCCTCCGGCGTCTCGGTCAGGAGCCGACACAGTCCGATCAAGTCCCGCCAGTCGTCCTCGGCGGCGTTGGTTTCCTTAAAGTAAACCTGCCGGTACGGCTCGGGCTCCTCGCCGAAGTAGGAGAAGTCGGCCTCCATCGAGCCGGTGCGGAGGGTGCGGTAAATGTTCACCGGGCCAAGGTCGTGGCCGTTCGCGAAGTCACCGTCCACGACATCGTTGTGCGCATACAGCCCGTACATCGGGTAACCGGCAATGGCGGTGTCTGCGCCATTCAGGCGGACGCGCACGAGCCGAGAGCGGCCCATTAACAAGCCCGCCTGCTGGCTCAGCGCGCTGCCGAGCAACTGGATGTGCGGATGCTGCGCGTTGAGGTTGAGTTTCTCCACGCCGTGTGAAGGGTTGTCGCTGGGGAAATCGACCCGGTAATTGTTCGGCGATTTCCAGCGGCTACCGTTGCCGCGGTTCCGGATGTCGGCGAGATAGCGGACCTGTTCCCTGCCGCTCATGCGGGAGATAAACGTGGCATTCATCCGCGCGTCGCTAAACCGGCCGGAGGGGTGTCGCACCATCTTGAGGAAATAATCCCGTTCGGCCGGCGTCATGATGATTCGATAAAATGGAAGGGAATCATCCGCCCCCGCATCGTCCACCTGATAAAGCAGATTGGCGCGGGGCTCACCGTCCGGGACAGCAACGGCGGGGAAACTCCGCCCGTTGTTTTGCTTGTCGCTGGCCCGGACGAAAAACTCAACGACTGTGCCGTCCGGGAACGCCGGGATAGCTTGCCCGAACAACCCGTCCCCGGCCTGGCCGTCCCCGTGCGCGCCGTCGTCGAGGAGAGGCAGAGTCTGGAAAGCCCCCTCCGTGTCCGGGCGGAACAACAACTCGGCGGTCAGGCCAGCGGCCTGCTCGTCGAGCAGTGTCGCGGTGACCTGCACCTGGCTCGTGGAGCGCGGCACAGGCGGGGAGTGGCTCACCTCGAGAATCATTGGCGGCACGTCGCCACTGAAGACGGAGTTAGCCGCGCCCGGCGTGCCGGCCTCCACCGTGCTGGCGGCCCAGTTTTGCCCGTGCCGGTTTGAGAGGACCGGGTTGATCAGTTCGAGCGAGCGGCCGCCGCCGTCGTGTTCGGCCAGCCAATCCCAACCTTGGTGCCGGTGGTGCGGTTGCC
>CAYWMH010000213.1:0-4565 GCA_964459315.1 uncultured Verrucomicrobiota bacterium | reverse complement strand
ACGATCTGCTTCGCCTTCACGCCGCAGGTGTAGCCGGTGTACACGTCGCGGCGCGTCTTGAGCGCCATGACGACCTCCTCGAGCGCGGCGTTGCCGGCCCGCTCGCCGATACCGTTGACGGTGCACTCGACCTGCCGCGCGCCGGCCTCGACGGCAGCAAGTGAGTTGGCCACGGCGAGACCCAGATCGTTGTGGCAATGCACGCTGATGATCGCCTTGCCGGATCGGAACTCCGGAACGGAGTCGTGCAGGTGCCCGATCAGCTCACCGAACTGCCCCGGCACGGCCCAGCCGACGGTGTCAGGAATGTTCACCGTCGTGGCCCCGGCATCGACGGCTGCCTGGCAGACCTCGACGAGGAAATCCGGCTCGGTGCGGGAGGCGTCCTCGGGCGAGAATTCGACATCGGCGACGAGCTTGCGGGCGCGCTTCACGCCATCGACAGCGAGCTTGATTATCTGGCTCTGCGCCTTGCCGAGCTTGAACTCACGGTGCAGCCTGGACGTGGCGAGGAAGACATGGATGCGCCCCTTTTTTCCGGCCGGCGCGACCGCTTTGCCCGCTGCCTCGATGTCCCTCGGCACGCAGCGGGCGAGGCCGGCGATGGTGGGCCCCGTGATCTCCCGGGCTATGGTGTTGACCGCGGTGAAGTCGCCCGCGCAGATCGCCGGAAAACCGCCCTCGATCACGTCCACCTTCAGCCGGGCCAGTTGCCGGGCGACCTCGAGCTTCTCGCGCAGCGTCATCGAGGCGCCGGGGCATTGCTCGCCGTCGCGGAGGGTCGTGTCAAAAATGAGAATCCGGTTTTTTTTCATGTCGTTGTCTCTCGGTTCGGGTGGTTCAACAAAAAACCCCGATGCCACTGGCAGCGGGGTTTACGAAATGCTTGAGAACAAGTTCAAACCACAGCCGCCCGGACGCTTCCAGGAAGCGCCAGACCCAGCAGTAGTTGGAGGCTCAATCTCGCCACAGCCGGGGAACGTAGCGGTGGCACTAGGCCAAGTCAATCGGTTTTTTAGGAAACCGCGAAGGGACGCAAATGGATGCCGGTGATGGTTTTAAACGCAAAGACGCGGAGGATCGCAAAAAACAAAAGTTGAATACTCACTGCTTAACCAAGCACGGTTCACTCACCGCCATCACCGTCTTTCTCCCCTGGATCTCCAACGAGAGTGATGAGAGCAACTTCACCGGGATTTTTCTCCAACACAACGCTATCCGGTCCCCAGCCAGACCAGCCCTGTTTTCCGGGCGCGTCAGGGTCGCTATCGATCACCGCGATGCCGAGCCCAAACACGAAGTTCTGCTTAAGCGCTTCAGCACCTATCGCCCCGGGCGAAAACCAAAGCTCATAAACCGTCGTGCCAATATTCGGATGTCCCAACCCGTCTGAAGCAAGGGTCTTTTGCCTGCGACAAATCACAGCGTCAAACACGCCCTTACCAACAAGCTGCTTCGCATGACCCACCACTGAGCCCTTGATGGTGTTCGCCATCGTGTCCCGGTTATAGAGGAAACGATCCCCGAGATATGGTTCGACGAGGGCAAACACATACTCCCCAATGATCTCGTTGCGGTCGCCGTCAGTAAACAACAGCCGCACAGCATCCCCTTCGTCGGCGTCCTCTTTGGTGTGATGATGCAAGTCGTCATCGACAACAATAGTGATCTGAATGCCATCGTTGTTCCAGCCGACGGCAATGGAGGAAAAATGATCCTTTTCTCCGTCCCACTTGCCGTCGTCGATCTCGACGAACTGAGCGTATGCGATGTCGCCAAGGGTGAAAGTGCGCTGGCCACGCTGGCCCTCCTCCACGACCTCGAAGCCCGGATTGACCACATAGTCGGCCACAGCCCACTCGTCACCAATGCCATCGAGCGTGCCATGGATCGGCCCGGCCTTGAACGACTCGTAGTCGGGGTAGATCCGGTTAATGGGAGGATCCAACGGCATCGTGAACGGCCTCAACCGGAAGAAGCGGTGATCGTGCGAGGAGAGTTTGGATTCGTTGTAGGTGAAGGGCGGACGGGCGGTGTCGAACAGTTTCATCAACCGCCAATGGACCAGATCGGTCGAGGCCTGCAACTGGAACAGCCGCGACTCGACTCTCTTTTTCTTATTGAGAAACCCGTACATCCCAGCTGTCAAGGCACTGGCCTCAAGATGGAACCGGGTGTCAAAGCTGTACCGCGCGATACGCAGGTATTCGCGGAACAGGGTGGCTACGTTCATGTGGCCGAAGAACACCGCACCATCCATCGGCGTCTCCCTCGCCTTGTCTTTAGCGTTGATGTCAGCACCATAAATGAGCAACAACCGGGCGACCTCCAAGAAGCCGCCGGCCGCCGCGAAGTAGAGCGGCGTGGCCTTGTCATGATCCCGGCGGGTGACGTCCGCGCCGTTGTTTAGCAGCAACTCGGCGATCTCGAGATGGCCGTACTCGGCGGCGTAATGCAGCGCGGTCTTGCCGGTCCAGTCGTCCACCATGTCTATGTTCGTGCCGGCGTCGATGTGGGCGCGGACGGTGGCGATGTCGTTGCGCCAACTGGCAGCCGCCCAGATCGGCAGCTCCGGCGCGGCGTGCGCGGAAACAATCCACCACAACGGAAGACAAAGGATTAATCGGCAGGGATACCCGGACATTGGCCGCGCACCGTTTACCCGGACTCGCCTCGGTCGGCCAGCGAAATCGCCCGTCCCGGCCGGCCTTGCACCGGCTGGAGGCTTGGCCTACGCTCCCGCCACTCGATTTTTGTTCGACATGAAACGACTGATTGCATCGTTCGTCTGCCTCGGCCTGGCTGTTTGCTGCCTCTCCCTGCCCGCGCTTGCCCAAGCGCCGGACAACGCCCCGGCCACCGCAGCCAACCTAGGGACGGTGATCGAGCGGCTCGACCAAGTGGTCGCCGGCTTGGCCAAGGTCTCCGGCAGCTTGGCCAAGCTGCAAAAAGCCAGCGGCGGCAACGCCAAGGAGAAGTCGCTCAAAACCGCCACGAAGCAGTTGAGCGACCTCAATGCCGCCGTCGAGTCGCTGGCCGGCCAGCTCGCCGCCCGGGCCAAGGCCGCCGGGCATCAGGCCGCCGCCGCCGACACCGCCAAGCTGCTCGAGCGGTTGGTCGCCCTGCAGCAGGCCGCTGCGGACCGGGCCAAGCGCCCGGCGCCCAGAGCCCAGTGGGAGTACAAGTCGATCTTCGGCGACAGCCGCGTCGCTCTTGAGGAGGAAATGAACGAGTTTGGACAGGAAGGCTGGGAATTTTTCAACATCACCTCGTTCGGCCGTGGCAGCGCGGCATTCGCCCGCCGGCCAATCGGTCATTGACCCGTCGCTGCTGAACCCGTTCACTACCCGTTTTTCGCCCCATGCCAGAATCTGCATCCGTCATTGAAGCCGAACCGGCCACCGCCGATCAAACCGCGGACACCCCAAGCGACAGCGACGTCGTCGAGATCGACGAGCTGCGCGCCACCAACGACCGCATGAAGGCTGAGATGGCCAAGGTTATCATCGGGCAAGATGAGGTCGTCGAGCGACTGCTGATCTGCATCCTCTCGCGTGGCCACGTGCTGTTAATGGGCGTACCCGGCCTGGCCAAAACGCTCATGGTCAACTCGCTCTCTAAAGTCATGTCACTCGACTTCAACCGCATCCAGTTCACGCCCGACCTGATGCCATCTGATATCACCGGCACCGACATTTTGCAGGAAACCGTAGAAGGACGGCGCGAGTTCGAATTCGTCAAGGGGCCAATTTTCGCGAACATAATTCTAGCCGACGAGATCAACCGTACGCCGCCCAAGACGCAGTCCGCGCTGCTCGAAGCGATGCAGGAACATCACGTCACCGTGTCTGGCCGCATCCTACCGCTACCAGAGCCATTCTTCGTGCTAGCCACGCAGAACCCGATTGAGCAGGAGGGCACCTACGCCCTGCCTGAGGCCCAGCTGGACCGATTCATGTTTTTTGTCGAGGTCGAATACCCGGACCGCGACGAGGAACGCCGCATCGCCCGCGAAACCACCGGCGCATCGTCTGCGGAGCTCACACCCCAAGTTACCGGCGAGCAAATCCTTAAATATCAGGAACTGGTCGAGCGCGTGCCGGTGCCAGACCATATTTACGACCTCGCGGTGGATCTTGTCCGCGCCACCCGCCCCGCCTCCGACGATGCGCCGGACTTTTGCCAAAAATTCGTCTCGTGGGGCGCCGGACCGCGCGCGGTGCAGTACCTCATTCGAGGGGCCAAAGCGCGCGCAGTGCTGCAAGGCAGCTACCTCGTGCGGCAGGAGGATCTCGAGGCCGTCGCCCACCCGGTCCTGCGCCACCGCATCATCACCAATTTCCAGGCGCAGGCAGAAGGAACGGGCAGCACGGTCATCGTGGACCGGCTGCTCGAACAATTCCGCGACGCCAGTGCCTGAGCCAAGCGCGCAACCGCTGATCGAGGCCGACGTCGTCGGGCGGCTCATGGGCCATCCGCTGCTGGCGCGCTTCCCGATGGAAGGCAGCGTCTCCGGGCACCACCGCAGCCCGCATCGCGGTTCGAGCGTCGAGTTCGCCGAATAC
>CAYWMH010000212.1:0-4594 GCA_964459315.1 uncultured Verrucomicrobiota bacterium | reverse complement strand
GTTCTCTCGCTCCGGCCGGTGGAAAACGGTCGAGTGATTATTTCTCGGAGACGTCGAGGCAGGTGAGGTCGCCGCGTGAGTTGCGGCAGTAGATGCGGCCGTTGGCCAGCACCGGCGTGGTCCAGCACTTGGGGCCGGTTACCTGGGCGCGGGAGATTTCCGTGTACGCATCCGCGTTGGCATCCGCAATGATCAACTCACCCTGATTGCTGATGATAAGCAGTTTTTTGCCGATCGCCTGGACGGCTCCGAAACCGCTGAAGCTGTCCTCCTCCCAGCGTTCCCGGCCGGTGGCCAACTCGAGGCATTTGAACGACGCTCGGCCGGTGTTGCCGTCGAAGCCGTACACGTGGCCATCGATCAGCACGCACGGGTTGAAGTGGTTGCGCATGTTTTTGTTTTCCCAAAGCTTGGCCACCTTGTTGCCGTCGATTTTCAGCAGCGCGCAGCCGCGGTCGTAACCGGACGAGATGAACACCTTGTCGCCGATGAGAATGGGGTCGGCGGCGTTGGAGTCGTGCCTGGTTTTCCACGGATAACTCCAAAGCACGCTGCCGGTTTTCGGATCCACCCCGACGACTGCCTTTTGGGCGAACATCACCAATTCCTGGCGACCGTCCCGGACGTTAGGCACGAACGATGAGTAGCTGGACGATTCGCGGCCGGTGCTCCACAGAATTTTGCCGGTTTTTTTGTCGAGCGCCGTGCCGCGCGCGCCAACGTTGACGAACAGCGTGTTGTCGATCACCAGCGGCGAGCCGGCGAAGCCCCATGTCGGGCTCTTGGCCTTCGTTTCCGTGGCGACATTTTTTTGCCAAACGACGCGGCCGTCGGTTGCGCCAAGACAGAGCAACTGTCCGCGCTTGCCCAGCGTATAAACGCGGTCGCCATCCACCGTCGGCGTGCCGCTTGGTCCGCCGGCATAATACTTCGGGTCGAGCCTGGCCTCATAGGCGTGCGACCAGATCTGCTTGCCAGTTGCGGCGTCGAAACAAAACACGGTGTCCTTCTCATCGCCCCGGCCGCGGCCGGAGTTGCCGAGCGTGTAAACCTTGCCGTTGGCGACGGACACCGACGAGAAACCGGTGCCGACCCTGGCTTTCCACAGCCGCTTGGGTCCGTCGTCGGGCCACTTGGCCTGCCAGCCGGTCTCGGACGAGATGCCGTTCAGGGCGGGGCCGCGCCAGCGGGCCCAGTCACTCGCGGCGGGTTTGGCCAAGTTGCTGAAAAGGCCAAGCGCAACAATGCCCGGCAACGAGAAGCGCATGAGAGAGAATGCCATGCCGGCGATGGGTAATCAACGGCCGCACTGTAGTCAAACCACAAAGCCAAGAGGGGAGCGCTTGGCCAACGGCTTAAAAAAGATAGGCTTGGCTAACTTTTTGGTTGACCTTGGCTTCTGGCTGAAATATAGCCTTGCCTAACTTTTGGCGGTTTCGCCCAATTTGAACGGTTTTTCGCTTTTCTCGGTCCGCCAATAAGCTTTTCTCAGATGAAGCGATACTTGTTTTTGACAGTCGGATTGGTGGCTGCAGCGGCTTTTTCACAAGGCCACGCAGCCAGGATGAACGTCGTCACCACCACGACCATGGTGACTGACATGGTGAAGGAAATCGGCGGCGACCGCGTGAATGTGGTCGGCCTCATGGGGCCGGGCGTGGACCCGCACCTGTACAAGCCGGCTTCCGGCGACGTTGTGAAACTCCAGCGCGCCAAGGTCATTTTCTACTCCGGGCTGATGCTCGAGGGACGGATGTCCGACCTGTTTTTCAAGATGGCCCGCGCCGGTAAAAAAGTCTATGCCGTCACCGAGTCGATCCCGGAAAAAGATCGCCTCGAGCCGCCGGAGTTTGAGGGCCACTGGGATCCGCACATCTGGGGCGACCCGACGTTGTGGAGCAAATGCATCGCCACGGTGGTCGAGGGACTCAGTGCCGGCGACCCGGACGGCAACGAATTCTACGCCAAGCGCGGCGCGGCAGCGGTGAAGTCGTACAAGGACGTCCACCAGTGGGCGCTCAAGCGCATCGCCGAGCTGCCCAAGTCACAGCGCGTGTTGGTGACCAGCCATGATGCGTTCAATTATTTTGGCCAGGCGTTTGGGTTTCAGGTGGTCGCTGTGCAAGGCTTGTCCACGGTGACCGAGGCCGGGCTGGCGGACATCGCCAAGACGGTCGATTTCATCAAGAGCAAAAAACTCAAGGCAATCTTTGTCGAGAGCAGCGTCAATCCGGCGGCGATCGAGCGGGTGAGCAAGGATGCCGGCGTAAAGATCGGCGGTGAGTTGTTCTCCGACGCCTGCGGCAGGTCGGGAGACTTTCACGAGGCGCATGGCGAGAAGTACGACGTTGGCACCTTCGTCGGGATGATCAAGCACAACGTCAACACCGTTGTCGACGCCCTCAAGTAACCCAATTTATTCCGATTTTAATTCAAACATTGAAAACCAAATTGATCGTTTTGGCGACTGTTTTGCCGTTGTCCCTGACAACCGCGGGCGAATTCACCACATTCAAAAACGAACACGGCATCGACCTGTTTTTCGACTACACCGGCGAGACGATGAGCAACGTCTCCGGCGGCGACCACACCGGCACCGGCTACAACGGGCTCCTTTCATTCGGCGTCGATGCTGACCTTGGCCAAGCGCTTGGCTGGGACGGGATTACGATGCGCTTGAGCGGCATGGATTTGCACGGCTCCGGCATCAGCAGCCGTGTCGGGGACATGATGGGCGTGAGCAACATTGAGGGCTACGGCAGCGTGCGGTTGTACGAGTCGTGGGTGGAGAAATCGTTCGCCGCCGCCTCATTGAACCTGCGTGCCGGGCTGTTGCTGGCTGACCAGGAATTCTCGACACTCGATACGACCGGCCCGTTCCTCAACGCGACCTTCGGCTGGCCGGAGTTCATCTCGATGAACACCGTCAATACCGGCCCGGCATTTTACATCCCGTCGCTGGGCGCGCGGTTGTTGTGGGAGCCGAACAAGACGTGGTACGCCCAGGTCGGCATTTACGACGGGGACAGCTTCGACTCGCCGACTGGCGACGATACGGTCAACCGTCATGGCCTGCATTGGGAACTGGGCAACGGTCAGGGAACGTTCGGCATGGCCGAGGTGGGCTACAGGCACAACCAGGCGGAGGATGCGGCCGGACTGCCCGGCACATACAGGTTTGGCGGCTGGTGGCACTCGGGGGAGTTCGAGGACTTCAGCGATGGCACGTCGCACGACGGGACCCAGGGGGTGTACGCGTCGGGCGAGCAGATGGTTTACCGCGAGTACGGGGACCAGGGGTTGAGCCTGTTCGTGCGCGCCGGGTTCGCGCCGGAGAACCGGAGCGAGGTGGCCCACAGTTTTCAGGTCGGCGCGAGCTACGTCGGGTTGATCCCGGGCCGCGACATCGACACCGCCGCGCTTGGCCTGTCGCACGTCCAAATCAGCGACGACCTGCCCGGGCGCACGACCGAGACCGTTGTTGAGTTGGCGTATGAGTACGTGATGAGTGATGACTTCACCATTCAGCCCAGCGTGCAGTGGGTCGGCGACCCCGGCGCGACCGGCGAGCTTGACGACGCACTGGTGCTTGGCCTCCGGGTCTACCTGAGTTTTTGACATGACAGATTCCACGGCAACCAACGGGGAGGACATCCCGCTTGAGATTCACGACCTGACGGCCGGGTATCACAAGAAACCGGTGCTGTGGGGCATCGATCTGAAGGTGCCCAAGGGTAAACTGGTGGGAATCGTCGGGCCGAACGGCGCCGGCAAATCGACTCTTATCAAGGCTATCATGGGCCTCGTGCCGCCGAGCAGCGGGTGGGTGAAAATCTTCGGGAAACCGTACAGCGAGAATCGTCGCCGAGTCGGCTATGTGCCTCAGCGCGAATCGGTTGACTGGGATTTTCCAGTCACGGTTATGGACGTGGTGATGATGGGCCGCTACGGCCATGTTGGCTGGTTCAAGCGCCCAAAGAAGGCCGATCGCGAAATCGCCCGTGACTGCCTCGACAAGGTGAAGATGCTGCCGTTCGCCAAGCGGCAGATTTCCAACCTGAGCGGCGGGCAGCAGCAGCGTGTTTTTCTGGCGCGCGCGTTGGCGCAGGAGAGCGACATTTATTTCATGGATGAACCGTTCGCCGGCGTCGATGCCGCGACTGAGACGGCGATCATCGCGCTGCTGCATGAGCTTCGCGAAAAAGGCAAGACGCTGCTGGTGGTACATCACGACCTGCCGACAGCGCGCAATTATTTCGATCAACTGCTGCTGCTCAACATGCGTGTGGTGGCGTACGGCGAGACGGAGGAGGTGTTCACGTACGAGTTGCTGCAGAAAACCTACGGCGGCCGATTGACGATTCTTTCCGAGGTCGCGGATGCCGTGGGGCAGCGCGCCAAGTAACCGATGATCGCCCGGCGACAAACCTTGGCCAAGCGGGGTGAGGGAGCACTGCGTGCGCTTGGCCTACTGGCTGTGTTTTCGCTGTTGGCCGTGGTGCCGGAGAGCGCCTGGTCGGCGAAGATCGGCGATGTTGTGGAGGAGACATCGCTTGGCCAACAGGCGATCCGTTTTTTTTCGTTCCGTGATCCG
>CAYWMH010000211.1:0-4600 GCA_964459315.1 uncultured Verrucomicrobiota bacterium | reverse complement strand
GACCCGGTGGCCAAGCGCATCGCCACCGGCGTGGAGCTGGTCACCCGCGACAACATGGCCCAGCCGGACATGCAGGCCCTCCTCAACCCGCCCCTTGAGAAATATCTCGGCACCGGCAACTGAACTGCCCGTTGATGACTCCAGCGCACTTGAGCCGCGGCTGCGGGTTGAGCGTGTGGCCAAGCGGTTTGGCACGACGGTGGCGCTCGACGGCGTCAGTCTCGAGGTTGGCGCCGGGGAGGTCCACGCGCTCATCGGCGAAAACGGCGCCGGTAAAAGCACGTTGATGAAGGTACTCAGCGGCGCGTACCAGCCGGACTCCGGCAGCCTCTCGCTCGAGGGCCAGCTGTACGAGCCGGCCGACCCGCTCCATGCCCGCAACAGCGGCGTGGCGATGATTTACCAGGAACTCAACCTCGCGCCTGACTTGTCGGTGGAGGAGAACATCCTGCTGGGCCGCGAACCGGCGGCGCTTGGCTGGGTCCGGCGCGGCGAGCGGCGCCGCTTGGCCAAGCGCGCGCTGGAGGAGATCGGCCAGCCGCAGATGCCGCTCGACACTCCGGTTCGCTCGCTCACCATCGCGCAGCAGCAGTTGGTCGAGATCGCCCGCGCGCTGGTCGGCGAACCGCGCGTGCTCATCATGGACGAGCCGACGAGCAGCCTGACGCAGGTCGACACCGACAACCTGTTCGGCGTGATCGAGTGCATGAGCCGGCGCGGCGTGAGCGTCATTTACATCAGCCATTTCCTCGAGGAATGCCAGCGCGTGGCCAGCCGATACACGGTGTTGCGCGATGGCCGCAGCGTCGGCTCCGGCGCGATGGCCGGGACGACCCTGGACTCGATCATCCAGCTCATGGTCGGCCGAACGGTCGATGAAATCTACCCGCGCACGACCCGGGCCGCCGGGGAACCGGTGCTGGAGTTGTGCGGCCTCGCCGGCTTGGCCAAGCCGAGTTGTGTCGACCTCACACTGCACGCCGGGGAGATCGTCGGGCTGTTTGGGCTGGTCGGTGCGGGGCGTACGGAGACGCTGCGGGCGGTGTTCGGCCTTGACCGCCTGGCCAAGGGCAGCGTGAACGTTTTTTCGCACGAGGCCACCCGCTCGACCCCGGCCAAGCGCTTGGCCAACGGCGTTGGCCTTCTCAGTGAGGACCGGAAGGAGGAGGGCCTGCTGCTCGGCCGCAGCATCGCCGACAACCTGACGATGACGAGGCTGGGCCCGGTGACGCGGTTGGGCATCGTCAATAGCACGGCGCAGGCGGCCGCTGCCGGGAAATGGATGGCCAAGCTTGACGTGAAAGCTTCGGACGCCGCGCAGCCGGTGGGCGAGTTGTCGGGCGGCAACCAGCAAAAGATCGCGCTGGGCCGGCTGCTGCATCACGAGGCGGATATCCTGCTGCTCGACGAGCCGACGCGCGGCATTGATGTCGGAAGCAAGGCGCAAATCTACCGGTTGATGAACGAGTTGGCCGGGCAGGGCAGGGCGCTGGTGTTCGTCAGTTCGTATCTGCCGGAGCTGCTCGGTGTGTGCGATCGCATCGGCGTGATGTGCCGCGGAGAACTGTCGGAGGTGTGTCCGGTCGCGGACTGGAGTGAGGCGGAGATCATCCGAGCCGCCGTGGGCCAGGCGGAGACCGGGGAGGTGGCGGCATGAAGCTAGCCCGCCTTGGCAGCCGCGATTTTTTAAAGGCCGTCCGGCCATTCGTCGGCCTGTTCGTGGTGCTGTTGCTGTTCGCGATGGATACCGAGTTGCGATCGCTGTTTTTCAAGGGCGGCATTTTTATGACGATTTTGACGCAGTCAGTGATCGTGGGCATCGGCGCGATGGGGATGACGCTGGTGATCGTGAGCGGTGGCATCGACCTTAGCGCCGGGTCGCTTGTCGCCCTGTGCAGCGTGGTGACAGCCAGACTGATCGAGCACGGCCACGGCTTGGCGGCGGTGCTCGCGTTGACGGTGCTGGTGGGCGGGCTGGCCGGCCTGGCCAACGGCGGCATCATTGCGGCGTTTCGAATGATGCCCTTCATCGTGACGCTCGGCATGATGGGGATTGCGCGCGGCATTTCCAAGTGGCTCGCGAACAACCAGACCGTGAACCCTGAGGTGCCGCTCGAGTCGGTTAACAGTTTGATGGACAAGAGCCAGTCGCCGCACACGTTTCTCCCGCTGCCGGACGGGGTTTGGCTGGCGCTGGGCCTGGCGGTGGTGATGACCGTGGTGCTGCGCTCGACGGTGTTTGGCCGGTACGTGTTCGCCATCGGCTCGAATGAGGACACCGCGCGGCTGTGCGGCATCCGCGTTAACCTCAAGAAGGTGGTGATTTACGCCTTGGCCGGCGCATTCTTCGGCCTGGCGGGCGTGATGCAGTTCTCGCGCCTCACGATGGGCGATCCCTCGGTGGCGGTCGGGCTGGAGTTGAAGATCATTGCCGCAGTGGTCATCGGCGGGGCGAGCCTGAGTGGTGGCACGGGCAGCATCCCCGGCTCGGTGATCGGCGCGTTCATGATGGGCTGCCTCGAGAACGGCTCCAGCATCAAGGCTTGGCCCAACTATATGCAGGAAATCATCATCGGCGTGGTGATCATCGTCGCCGTCGGCATGGACAAGGTTGAGCCGATGCTGCAGCGGTTTCTCCGGCGAGGAAAATAGGACGCAGATCCCTCGCGCTTGGCCAAGCCCGCGTGGCGGTTTACGATGCGTCCTTTCGGTGGCCAAGGGGTTCATAAAGATAGCCGGGGCAAGGGAGCATAATCTCAAGAATCTGTCGCTTGAGATTCCGCGCGACCGGCTGGTGGTGATCACCGGGCCAAGCGGCTCCGGCAAGTCGTCGCTGGCGTTCGACACGCTGTTTGCCGAGGGGCAGCGCAAATACGTCGAGACGCTCTCGTCGTATGCACGGCAGTTTTTGGATCAACTTCAAAAGCCGGACGTCGACCACATCGAGGGCCTCTCGCCCGCGATCGCCATCGAGCAGCGATCCTCCGGCGGCAACCCGCGTTCGACCATCGCCACTACGACCGAGATTTATGACTACCTGCGGCTGCTGTTTGCCAACGTTGGCCAGGCGCACTGCCCGGAGAGCGGCGAGCCGATCTCGCGCCTCAGCACGAGCGACATCATCGAGCAACTACTCGCGCTGCCGGAGGAGACGCGCGTGATGCTGCTCGCGCCGGTGGTCGACCGGCAGAAGGGTGAGTTTCGCGACGTGCTCGAGAAGCTGGCCCGCGAGGGGTTCGTCCGGGCGCGCATCGACGGCGAGCTGGCGGAGCTCGAGGCCAACTCGCGTTTCAAGCTCGATCCCAAAAAGAAGCACTCGATCGAGGTCGTGGTCGACCGGCTCGTCGTCAGCGACAAGGCGCGCGGCCGCCTGGCCGACTCGGTTGAGACCTGCCTGAAGTGGGGCGAGGGCAAACTGATCGCGCTCCACCAGACGCCCGATCTCGACCGGTCGCAATGGCGCGAGAGCCGCCTGTCGAACCGGCTCACCAGCCCGGCCACCGGCAAGAGCTACGAGCCGATGACTCCCCGGCATTTTTCATTCAACTCGCCATACGGCGCCTGCCCGGCCTGCTCCGGGCTGGGCCAGCGGCCGGTGTTCGACGAAGGCCTGATGGTCAGCGACCCGGACAAGTCGCTGGAGGAGGGCGTCATCCTGCCGTGGACGAAGGGCGGCGCGCGGATGGTTGCCCATTACAACGGGCTGCTCAAGGCGTTGGCCGCGCATTACGGGGTGGACATTGACAAGCCGTACCGTCGCTTGGCCAAGCGCTTCAAGGAGGCGCTGTTCCACGGCTCGGGCGACGAGGTGATCGAGTTTCAATTTACGCGCAGCGGCAAGCAAACCACGACGACCACACCGTTCGACGGCATTCTGGCCAACCTAAACCGGCTTTTTGAGGAGACTAGCAGCGAGACGACAAGGCGGCGGCTCCGGGCGTTCATGAGTCCGCAAACGTGCGAGGCATGCCGGGGTCAGCGGCTCCGCGAGGTCGTGCTGGCGGTGACGCTGTGCAGCGGAAGCCAGCCGGGAGGCGACCGGCGTTTCGGTGGCCTGTCGATCATGGATGTCTGCCAACTGTCGATCGACGAGGCGGTGAGGTTTTTCGACGGGTTGGAACTGGATGAGATGGGCCAAAAAATCGCCGCCGACGTGGTGCGCGAGATTACGTCGCGGCTTGGTTTTTTGCAGAATGTCGGGCTGGGCTACCTGACACTCAACCGCACGAGCGGCACGCTCAGCGGCGGCGAAGCGCAGCGCATCCGCCTGGCCACGCAGATCGGCGCGGGGCTGGTCGGCGTGCTGTACATTCTCGACGAGCCGAGCATCGGCCTGCACGCGCGTGACAACGAGCAGTTGCTCTCTACACTCGAGGGTCTGCGCGACCTGCGCGCGCATCGACCGGTGAGTCGATTAGTGACGCATCGATGGCGTTTCGGGGGCGCGCGTCGATGGCGTCAAGCCGGGCGACTCAGTCGAGGAAGCGCCGCGACATTGATTCGTGCACTGCCGTCCACCACGATACTGCCGGCCTTTTCCGTGGAGGCACTCTGCTCGCCGTAGACGTGGCAGACGCCGTCGGCGTGGCCCAAAACAGGC
>CAYWMH010000210.1:736-4614 GCA_964459315.1 uncultured Verrucomicrobiota bacterium | reverse complement strand
GCTATTGTAATGGCGAAGAACTGCTTGACGCGCCGCAGCATCTGCGATATCAAAAACACGACCTCGCGCTGTTTCACCTGCTCGATCCGCTCGAGCTGGATTTTGAGTTCGACCGACCGGTGCGGTTCGTGGACATGGAAGGCTCACAGTCGATCGTCACCGAACCGACCACCGTCCGCGCTGAGTATCAGGCCCAGCTCAAGCATTTTCTTGAAAAGCTCAAACACGACTGCCACGAGTTCAACGCCGACTACCGCCGCGTGACAATGGATCAAACATATGATCAGGTTCTGGCCGATTTCCTCGCCGATCGTGCCCGGCACGCAACCCGCAGCTGACCCGCAGAATGTTCCTAGAGCCGTTCATCTCCAGTTTCTTAGGCAACCTACTCCTGGGCAGCTTTCTCCTTTCGCTACCGATCATCATCCACCTGATCAATCGCATGCGGCACAAGCCCAAACAGTGGGCGGCAATGCAGTTTCTCCTCGCCGCCACGCGCAGCTCCACCAGTCATGCCAAGCTGCGCAACCTGCTCATCCTCCTGATGCGCATGTTGGCCGTGCTGGCGTTGTTTCTGTTCCTGCAGCGACCGCAGTTCGGCGGCTGGCTCGGCTGGGCACTAGGCGGCGCGCCTGATGTCATCCTGCTGCTTGTCGATCGCTCCGCCAGCATGGAGTCGCGTATTACCGGTGCGGATGAGTCTCGCCGCAAATACGCGCTCAAGATGCTGGCCGATGCAGCGGGCAAATTCGAAAACAAAAGCCACCTCGTGCTGCTCGACAGTGCGACACGGAAAGCACACGAGATCGCCACTGCCTCGTCGCTGCTCGAGCTCCCCAACACGCAACCCACTGACACAGCAGCAGACATCCCCGCCATGCTACAGACCGCACTGGACTGGTTAATCGAGAACAAGGCCGGCACTGCCGAGATTTGGATCGCATCCGACCTGCAGGCAAGCAACTGGCAGCCGAATGATCCGCGCTGGGAAAACCTCGTCACGGCGTACGACTTGCTGCCGCAAACGGTGCGCGTACGCCTGCTCGCCACAACGCAGAAGTCGCCCAACAACACCTCGATCTCCGTCACGCAACTCTCCCGCCAGCAATCAAGGGACAGCGGTGAAGTGCGATTGACAGCTGACCTCAAACGAACCGATACCAGTTCAGTCACCGCAACCATCAACCGCACGCTGAACGGCGTAACCACCGAGTTCGAGACCAAAGCCGCCGGACAGTCCACCCGCTGGCGACACCGCTTTGCCGTCGGCGACCAAGCAGGCGGCTGGGGTAAACTCGAGCTGCCAGCCGACGGCAACCCGCGCGACAACGTTACCTACTACAGGTATAGCGACGACCATTCGCCGGCTGGTTTGATCGTCACAGAGAGTGAGCTTGGCGCGTTGTGGCAATCGGCCGCATCAACTGCCGGGCGGGGCTCTCGCACTCCGGCCAAGCAACACGCGCCGGCCGATGCGGTCCCGGCCGACCTGCACGACGCCACGCTCGTCGTCTGGCATGCGCCGCTGCCCGGGGGCGAGATGGCCAACGCGCTGCGACGTTTCGCCGAGGAGGGCGGCCGCGTCATTTTTTTCCCGACGGGTAAAGCGGACACAGCCCGCTTTGTCGGACTTGGCTGGGGTGAAAACCAATCCGCAGGCGACGACGGCTTTACAGTCGGCCGCTGGGACGAGGATCAGGGTCCGTTGGCCAACACCGAAGAGGGACTGCTGTTGCCGTTGGCGAAACTCGGCGTGCGAAAGCGGCAGCAGGTCGTTGGCCAAGCGGCAGTTCTGGCAGCATTCGACGACGGTCAGGCGCTGCTCTTGCGCCAATCTCTTGGTCAGGGGGAAGTTTATTTTTGCACTATCCTACCCCTGCTCACCTGGTCGGAGATGGGTAATGGGCTGGTCATCGTGCCGATGTTGCAACGGCTTCTCGCCGCAGGGAGCCGACGGCTACAGCGCGACTCGGTCGCCAAATGCGGTGAAATCGGCGCCGTTGATCTCCAACTCGAGTGGACATCGGCCGAGACCAGCCAACGCGGTGACGTGCAGACGCAGGCCGGTGTGTACCAGTCCGGCGACCGATGGCTGGTCGTCAATCGGCCCGACTCAGAGGACGAGTTCGAACGCGTCGAAGATTCGGCCGTCGCCGGTTTGTTTGGCACACTGCCATTTCAGCTGTTTCAGGCGCAGCGTGATAACACTCCATTACCGAGCGAGATCTGGCGGCTGATCCTGTTCCTGATGCTCCTCGCGCTGATGGTCGAGGCGTGGCTTATCCGGCCCGGCTCAGCGCCCGAAGCCATGCCGCCTAAAACCCAACCGGCAACCGCATGATCAACTGGTCATTTGCAGCTTCATTGATGGTCATGCTCGCCGGGATCGGAGTGGTCGTACTGGCGGCCTGGCTGGGCTGGGGCAACTGGCAGCGCAACGGCCGCCGCGGCCGGGTCGCCCTGCTCGAGTCGCTGCGACTCGTGGCGGTGGCTATGCTGGCGTTCACGCTGCTGCAGCCGGAGTTCGTCCGACAGATCGAACGCACCGAGACACCGCAAGTCATCATTCTCAACGACGCCTCCGGTAGCATGAAGACGCGCGACGTGGTCAGCACAAACAACATCGTCACCCGCGCCGACTGGCTCGACGCGCAAACCAAGCGCGCCTTCTGGACACCACTGGAGGCCAGCTCCGAAGTGTTGAGCGGGGTGTTTGCCGGGTCGACTGACGCGGCCACTACGAACACACTTGGCCAAGCGCACGAAATCGGCACCGATCTGAGCGGCGCGCTTGGCTCGGTGCTCAAGCAGCAGCGCAACCTCAAGGCCGTCCTGCTGCTGAGTGACGGCGACTGGAACCTTGGCCCTTCCCCCATCGGCATGGCCACGCGCTACCGTGACGAGAGCATCCCGGTGTACAGCATCGTCACCGGTCGAGACGAGCCGATCCCCGACATTGCGATGGAGGAAATCGCGGCACCAGCGTACGGGCTGTTCGGCGAACAGATCGCCATCCCCTACACGATCCAAAGCCACCTGCCCCGCGATGTCGCCACCGAGGTGCGACTGATGAACGGCACCGATCGCCTGGCCGAAAAAAAAGTCACCCTACCAGCTAACAGCCGGTTCCGCGACTCGATCATGTGGTATCCACGCGAAGTAGGCGAATTCGATCTGCGACTGGAGTTCCCGGTCGAAAAGGACGAACAATTAAGGGACAACAATACGGCGGCGTTTCACATCGCAGTGCGCGTGGTCAAGCTCAGCGTGCTGGTCGTCGACTCGCAGCCGCGCTGGGAATACCGCTTCCTGCGCAACGCGCTCGCTCGCGACCCCGGCGTGGACCTGAGCTGCATGCTGTTCCACCCGAACATCGGCCCCGGCGGCGGGCGCGACTACCTCTCTACCTTTCCCGGCTCGCGCGAGATGCTCACGCGCTACGACGTGGTGTTCCTCGGCGATGTCGGCATCGGCAACGGGCAATTGAGTGAGAAGGACGCGGAATTGATCAAGGGCCTAGTCGAGCAGCAGGGCAGCGGGCTGGTCTTCATGCCGGGCCGGCTCGGCAACCACCTCTCGCTGATGGACAGCCCACTCAACGAGCTGATTCCGGTCGAACTCGACAACGCCAAACCCACCGGCGTCGGCCTGCAAAACGAGTCGCTCCTCACGCTCTCGAGCCGCGGCCGCAGCCACCTTCTCACGCGCTTCGATGCCGACGAAACGGTGAACGACCAAATCTGGAAAATGCTCCCCGGGTTCTACTGGTCGACTGGCGTCACCAAGAGCCGGCCTGGCAGTGAGGTGCTCGCCGTGCACTCGGAGTTGCGCAACCAGTTCGGCCGTATCCCGCTGCTGGCCATCCGCGATGCCGGGCG
>CAYWMH010000210.1:0-726 GCA_964459315.1 uncultured Verrucomicrobiota bacterium | reverse complement strand
CAAGCGGCACCTCGCCGAGAAGGAGGGTATCCGATTGAGCTACTCGCCTGAGACTCCCAATGTCGGCGACCGCGTGTTCCTGCAAGCAACCGTGCTCGACGAAGCCGGCTTCCCGCTGAAGAACGGCAAGGTCAACGGCACGATCGTCTCACCCACCGGGAGGGACGAACAGCTGGAGCTGACGGAAGCTGACGGCGGCTGGGGCGTATACAGCGCGGAGTTGTTGCCGCAGGAAGGCGGCCCATTCGAGATTATCATCGAAGCCCCAGAACACGATCGAAAGCTCGAGACCAAGCTGACCGTGTCCCTGCCCAAGCGTGAAAAGCTGGGCCGCCCGGTGAACCGCGCGGTGCTCGCGGAGATCGCCTCCATTACTGGTGGCGAAAGCGCCAACACAGACGATATTGACGAGGTGATTAATCGGATTTCCGTCCTCCCTGAGCCCAAGCCGGCCGAAATCCGTACCCGCCTCTGGAGCCACCCGGGCTGGGGCGCCACCATCCTCCTCCTTCTGCTCGTCTACTGGACCGGGCGCAAACTTGTGGGCTTGGTTTAAACCAAGCCCTTGGCCAAGCGGACGGCTCACTCCTCCGCGTCCGTATCGGCAGCGTCTTCGCTAATAACTGGAGCGATGGCTTGGAGCTGGTCCTTGCCGTGTAGGTTGATGAGCTTGACGCCCTGCGCGTTGCGGCCGGTCATTCGGATGTGCTCAACACCGGTGCGCAC
>CAYWMH010000209.1:0-4683 GCA_964459315.1 uncultured Verrucomicrobiota bacterium | reverse complement strand
CATGCCGCTGGAGTAAAATGTTTTGCGAACAACCTGGTCAATGGAGGGGCCGCCGGCCCTGGCCTCGCCCCCGGCCGGCATCGCGGTGAACGAGCCGGTCGCGCCATCGAAATGGGCGTTGATCCCGCTGACGTCGCAGCGCACCTGGTCGACCTGGCGCATGATAAGCAGCTTGTCGCGGAGTGGCTTGAGCGGCTCAAGCACGCCGCCGAACCCCTCGGTTTGCAGCGGGGCCGGGATGCCCAAGCCAAAGAAGACGTTGAATGCCCGCACCGGCACGGCCTTGGCCTTGGCCGCGATCGTCATTTCCTCCAGCAACGGCAGGCCGATCGTGATACCCCCCAGCCCCTTGAGCGCGGTTCGTCGATTGATTCTTTTCATCAGTTTGCCTCGGTTTGTGTTTTTTGCACCAAATCACTCTTGATGATGGCCCGCATCAGGCTGGCATAGGTTCCGCCCCCCTTCTGCGCCGCTTGGTGAACCTTGTCAAGGGTGCGCGAATCGGCCGGGCCAAGTGGACGGCCCAGCGCGAACTGGGCCACCTTCCACGTCAGGCACTGCTGGACACGGTCACTGCCGGCGAGCAGATCCATCAACTCGGCGGACGAACTGTACGGCACCGGCTTGGCTGTGCCGGGAAACAGAATCTCGCCGTCGTCTCGGAGCCGGTTGCCGTGCTCATCCGTCTCGTGATACGCGCCTAAGCCGTCGAACTTTTCCAGACCAAAGGCCAGCGGCTCGAACTTGGCATGGCATCCGCCGCACGCCTTGTTCGCGATGCGTTCCTCGGCGATGCCCCGCTGCGTTTTTCCGGCCTGGCTTGGCACCGGGGTCGTGTCGACACATGGCGGCGGATCCTTCACCCCGCTGCGCAGCAGGTCGCCGAGCACGAACAGCCCGCGCGTCACCATCGACGCCTCGTCGCCCCCGATCGTCAGCACGCTGCCTTGTGTCAACAGGCCGCCGCGCTCGGGGACAGACTTGAGGTCGTAGCGCGCCATACCCCCGCCCTGCGGCGGCAGGCCATAGAGCTTGGCCAAGCGCGGTGTGGCGAAGGTGACCTTGGCATTGAGTAGGTCGGCCAGCGGGCGGTTTTGCTCCCAGACCACGTCATTGAAAAACGCGATCGTCTCGGCGCGCATATCGCTGGCCAAGCCGGCGTTCCATTGCGGATACTTTTTCGGGCTGGGCTGCATGTTGGCCAAGCGGCCCAGGTTGAGCCATTCGTGGATGAACTCCGCGGAGCGCTTGGCCGCACGCGGATCGCCGAGCATCCGGGTGAACTGCGCCTCTAGGCCGGCATCCTCGAAGAGTCGGCCCTCCTCGGCCGCCTTAAGCAACTCAGCATCGGGTGGCGCGCCCCAGAGGATGTAACTCATCCGGGAGGCCAACTCGTATTCACCCACCGGCCAGGCGGAGCCGTCGCCGCGCTGGTTCTCGACGCGGTAGAGAAATCGGGGCGACTGCAGCATCGCCTCGATGATCAGCGACAAGGCTTCGTCAACCGTCCCCCCGGCGGCGGCCACCGTCGTGGAAATACCGCGAAACGCCGCCACCTCGTGCTCCTCGAGCGGCCCGCGCAACAGCCACTTGCCCATCTTCGCCACCAGATCGCGCATGATGTCGTCGGTGAATCCCCGTTTATTTGAAAAGCGCTGGGCGAATTGCCGCTCGTTCAATTTGTCGACGACGATGCCGGCCAGCCGCGAGTACGCCTCGACATGGTCGAGATCAACCGAAAGATTGTAGGCGGTGTTGCTGAAGCCGTCTGCCCGTATGTCCGGCGGCAGGATGTCCCGCGCATCCTTCGCGATATCGACGCCAATCAGACTCCGCACGGTCTCGATGTATTCCGGCACCGTGAGCCGGCGCACCCAGTTTTGCGCCCCACGGCGGTCGTGAGTGTGGGCCAGCGGGTCGATCTCCCCGCCGGCCCAGACCGCACCATCGTCGATCCATTGGCGGAGCTTCCTCTTCTCGTCGGCACTCAACGGGTCTCGCTCGTCCGGCATGTCGTCCGCCTCCACGACCTCCCACAACAGGCTATCCGCCGACTTGCCGGGAACGATCACGACCTCCTTTTTCGAGGTGGCAAACGCGGTCGATTTCTTGGACAAATCCAGCCGTCCCTTGTGGTTCGCTGTGTCGTGGCACTCGAGGCAGTGGCGAGAGAGAAGCGGCGCGATTTCCCGCTCGAAAAATTGCTCCTTCGGCGACTGGGTTTGCTGCGCGAGCGACGCAGCGTTGGATTGAGCGTTCACGCCGGCCTTGAAATGGGCGGCGATCTCCCCCGGCGACAGGTCGCGGCTGTAAATCGCCACGAGATGAAACGTCCCCAGCCAGGGACGATCCATCGACAACTCGTTCGCCAAGGCCAGGCGGTAGTTGGCGTTCCAGTTGCTCGTGGCGCCAACGATGCGCTTCTCGGCCCGCGGTTTGCCGTCGATGAAAAGCCTCGCCCGCCCGCTGCGGTTTCGGGTGTAGACGATGTGGGTCAGCTTGGGAGCTAGGCTCCGCTTGGGGCCGCCCAGCGACGGGGCGCCGTTCCCGCTGGTCTTGGTGGTGCGCAGCCGGACGTCGATCGTGTCGCCCTCCTGGCCAAGCGTGAAGTTGCGCTCCGACGTGTTGCCGGACAGCGTGACGATCCGCGCCGGGCCGTCCTGCCGCGTGTTAGCTGGGCGCACCCATGCCTCGATCGTAATCTCACCGGAACGACGCACAGCATTGTACAGCTTGGCCGCCGGGCCGCCGGATCGGATGAGCGCCGGGCCGCGCACCTCGAGGGCGCCCTCTGAGCTGCGCACATTTTTTGGGCTCTCAATCGTCAGGTTAAGCGGCTGGCCAGCGCCGGAGCGGTCCTTGACGACGTTGCCCTTGGCCAAGCGGAAGTCGTACAGCGCCACCAGGCCATCGCCGCTCCGTTCAGCGGGAAAAACGCCAACCGGATTGGCCAAGCCGGTCAAGGCGAAACATGCGGCTATTCGGCAGCAATTGGCGTTCATGCGTCGGGATTGATTGGATGCCCTAAAAGCTCGAGCTATTCGATCCTTTTGCGTCGCGGAAGCCTCCCCTGGTGTGGGAGTTCAAACAAGAGTTTCCTGAAGCCGATAGCAAGCTTTCCCATGCCCCACGGTTTCGCTATCATCGCCCCTTTATCTGACGTCGTTGCCATGGTTTCCGGTTCGACAACTAGTGTGGCACCATAGTGGGAACATGAACTTAACCATTATCATCCTGTTAGTGCTCGTCTTCTTGGCGTTGTTGATCCTCTCCACCCTTTTACTGCTGCTCCGGCCCAGGGACAAGGAAGCGCACTTTAGCTTTGAAGATGGGGCTGGCGACTCGACACGAAGCCCCGGCACGGAGGAGGAGCCAGTCACGATTCATGAAGCCTGCAAGACGGGAAACATGAGGGAGTTGAACCAATGGCTCTCACTGGGCACGGATCTGAATCATAAGGATGAGGACGGGTACGCCCCGCTGCATCATGCCTGTGAAAATGGACACGAGGACATGGTGCAAAAACTCCTCGAGAACAAGGCCAAGGTGAACCTCCTGACGACCGCCTCGCTATTGAGCCCAATGGCTTGCCTCGTGATCGGCAGACTCGACAACAAGCTCAGCGAGCCGGAATTGATCAAGATCATCGGCATCCTCCGGAAAGCCGGAGGCGACATCAACCCCACCACGGAGGAAGCCGTGCCGCCGATCAAGGCGGTCATCGCTAGGGGCAACATGGAACTGCTGGATTTCTTTATGTCGCTGCACGTGCACATTTTCGTGGAGGACAGTGACAAGCGATCCATGCTGCATCACGCCGCCCTCAACCCTAACGAAAACTCCCTAGCGATCGTGGAGTTTCTAGTCGAGAGAGGTCTGGATGTCAACGCACAGGACAGCGACGGGAACACTCCCCTGCACCTGTCCCTCTCGCCCTTCCAGCAGGACGTCGTCAAGTACCTGATCAATTCAGGCGCCAACGAGGAAATCAAAAACTGGAAGGGCATCAGTCCCCAGACGATGGTTCAACAGAACATCATTAATTTTCTGAGCCATTCTTGAACGTGAAGAAGAAAATGGTGGAGCCGACTGGTCTCGAACCAGCGACCCCCACAATGCCATTGTGGTGCTCTACCAACTGAGCTACGACCCCACCAGGGGCACGGGATTTTATGGATAAGCCGTTGACCGTCAAACGATTTTTCGAGACCGAGCAAACTTACCCGAAACATGACACATTATGAACTGAATCACGTCGCGCTGCACGTGGCCGACGTGGAGAAAAGCAGCGAATTCTACGCCGATGTTCTCAAACTTGAGCCGATGGAGAGGCCAGCGTTTGAGTTTCCCGGCGCTTGGTTTCGGTTGGGGGATTTCCAAGAATTGCACCTGATTGGGGGCCGCGATGCCGCCGTTCATTCCCGGCCGCGCAGCAACCATTTCGCCCTCCGCGCGGACAACCTCGACGAATGGGAGGCCCATTTCAGGAGCATCGGGCAAGAGTACGTCCCGCGCCGCACCCGCCCTGACGGCGCCTTCCAAATCTATGTCGCCGACCCGGACGGCCACCACGTCGAACTGTTCACCGGCCCGTGAGCTTGGCCAAGCGCTTGGCCAAGCGCTACTGCGTGCTGAAGCTCTCGGCCAACGCCAGCGCCTTGATCATCGCCTTGGACTTGTTGA
>CAYWMH010000208.1:0-4687 GCA_964459315.1 uncultured Verrucomicrobiota bacterium | reverse complement strand
GATCGTCGTCGACCAGTCACCGATCGGCCGCACGCCGCGCAGCAACCCGGCGACTTACACCGGAATTTTCAACCAGATCCGTGACCTGTTCGCCGGGTTACCGGCGTCGAAGATTCGCGGCTACGGCGCAAGTCGGTTCAGCTTCAACGTCAAGGGTGGCCGGTGCGAGAAATGCCAGGGCGGCGGCCTGCTGAAGATCGAGATGAACTTCCTGCCGCCGGTGTATGTGACGTGCGAGTCGTGTACCGGCCGGCGTTACAACCGCGAGACGCTCGAGATCCATTATAAGGGCCGCAACATCGCCGACGTGCTCGACATGACCGTCGACGAGGCGATGACGTTCTTCCGGGCGTTCCCAAAGATCTGCGACCCGTGCGCGACCCTCTCCGACGTGGGGCTGGGCTATCTCAAGCTCGGCCAGCAGGGCACCACGCTCAGCGGCGGCGAGGCCCAGCGCGTGAAGCTCGCAACTGAGCTGACCAAGCAGTCGCGAGACCACGGGCTGTTCATCCTCGACGAGCCGACGACCGGGCTGCATTTCCACGATGTCGCCCGGCTGCTCGACGTGCTGGCACGACTGCGCGACGCGAACAACACGCTGCTGGTCATCGAGCACAACATGGACGTCATCAAGTCGGCCGATTGGGTGATTGATTTGGGGCCGGAGGGTGGCGACGATGGCGGCCGGATCGTGGCCGAGGGGCCGCCCGAGCGGAGCGCCGCCGCGCCCGGCAGCCACACCGGCCGTTTTCTTGCGTCCGCGCTTGGGATGGAACATTTGATGAATAACCCGTGAGTCGAATCGCAATGGCAAAATGGAACTGGCTACTCGCGCTGGCGTTGGCCGTGCCGGCGGCGCTTGGCCAGGCGGACGACCCGCAGGCCAAGGCCCGGGCCAAGCTGGCGTTCGACGTGGCCAAGCGATACTTCCGCGACGGCATGTTCGCCACGGCGGTCGAACGGCTGGAGGCCTTTGGCCAAGCGCATCCCGGCTCGACGCACCGTGCTGAGGCGGTGTTGCTGGAGGGACAGGCCCGGTTCCAGCTTGGCGAGTACGAGACCGTTGCTACCGGGTTGACGGCCGGGCTGCCGGACGCCGGGGCGTGGTCGGACCGTTACCTGTACTGGATCGGCGAGGCGCAGTTCGTGCTGGGGCGCTTCGGGGAGGCGGCGACTCGTTACGGCCAAGTGATCGAGAAACACCCCGGCTCGGAGCGGGCCTTTACGGCGGCGCTTGGTCAAGCGCAGTCGCTCAACAAGCTGGGCAAGCTGCGAGAGTGCATCGCCGCGCTCGAGCCGGCGGATGGGCCGTTCCAGCGCGCAGCCAGCGCGCGGCAGGGCGACCCGCTGATCGTCGACGGCCGGCTGCTACTGGCCAACGCCTACTTTGAGCTTGGCGAACTGGGCGCGGCGCGACTGCTTCTCGAGAACCTGCCGGACACCGGCCTGTCACCCGAGCGTTTTTGGCGCAAGCACCACATGCTGGCTTCGGTCTACCTCGCTGATGCCAGTTTGAAGCTCGCACTGAGTGGCGCGACCAACCTGGTGCAACTGGCCAAGGGCATCGCCGACCCGGTTTACGCCGCGCGGTCGGTCGATTTTCATGGCGACGTCCTGCGGAGCATGAGCCAGCCGGACGGTGCCGTCGCCTTGTACGAGCGAAACCTGGCCACCAACGTCCCGCCCGACTGGCGTCGCACGGCGTTGCTGAAAATTGTCGATCTTTACGTCGAGGAAAACCGGCTGACCAACGCGGTACAGCGGCTGCAGCGCCTGTTCATCCGCCACCCCGGTGACCCGGCGACCGGGCTGGCTCACCTCACGCTGGGCGAGCTGCGGCTGCGGCAGTTTTACGGGCTGCCGGACGCGAGTCGCCTCCAGTCCACCAACCTGCTCAGCGAGGCGCTGGGGCATTTCGACGTCATACTGAAGGGCGATACCGAGCCGGATTTGATGGGTAAATCGTGGCTTGGGGCTGGCTGGGCGCTTTGGGAATGGGGCCGCCTTTCCGGCAAGGAATTTCAGTTGAGCCTCGCGCAGCAGGCCTACTCGAATGCCGTCCGCCGGTTGCCGCGGTCTCGGGAACAGGCCGTGGCACAATTCAAGGTGGCTGACTGCCTGTTCCATCGGGATAAGCACGCGGCGGCGGCGAGCTCGTATTGGGCGGCGATCGGCATCGCCACCAACACGGTCGGATTCCAAAACCAACTCGTAGACCAAGCGCTCTACCAGATCGTGCGCAGCGGCGTCGAGCAGGACGACCTGCCCGGCGCCAACCGGGCTGTGGGCCACCTCATCGACTGGTTCCCGGATCGGTTTTACAGCGACCGCGCCCTGCTGATCTACGGGCAGGCGCTCAACAGGGAGGGGCGCCCGGCTGAGTCGCGCACCGTGCTGGCCTCCTTCGCCAAGGTGTTCCCCAAATCCACCCTGTTGCCCGAGGCGCAACTGGCGGTGGCGCGGACGCATGTCATGGACGGCAGCTGGGTGTCGTCACTACTGGAGTACGACCGCTGGGTGACCAACTATCCGGCGCATCCGGCGTTGCCCCAGGCGGAGTTCGACCGCGCCTGGCTCAACCACCAGGCCGGCAACCCGGTGCGCGCGTTCCAGTTGTTCACCAATTACGTGGTGCGTTTCCCGACTCATCCGCTTGCGCCAGTGGCGCAAAAATGGATCGCCGACCGCCAGTTTCAATCCGGCAAATTCGCCGAGGCCGAGCAAAGCTACCGCCGCCTGTTTGAGAACACCAATCTACTGGCCAACGCGTCCGGCATGGAGTGGGAGGCGCGGCTCAGCGCCGGCCGCTCGGCGTTCTTTCGGCAGGAACACGCCGCCGCCGGGCTGCTGCTGGCCTCGGTGGTCAACGCCACCAACGCGCCCATCGCCGACCAGGCGCGCGCCGAGTTTTACCTGGGCGACGTGGCCGCCGACCAGACCGCGCGCACGCCGACAAACCTGCTTGACGCGCTGCCGCATTACCAGCGCGTGGCCGACGAGTTCACCGGCAGCCCGCTGCATTCCATGGCATGGGGCCGCGTCGGCGATTGCCATCTTCAGTTGACCAATCTCACCAAGGCGGCCGAGGCGTACCGGGTCGTGGCGGGGCAGCGGGGCGCCGACGTGGCCACGCGCAGCCAGGCGGCCCTTGGGCTGGCGCGCGTGCTCGACGAGCAGGCCAAGCGCACCGGCGACACGGCGCAGAGCGAAAAACTGCTGCAACAATCCCTCAAGCAATGCATGGACATCATCTTCGGTGGCAACCTCCTTACCGCCGACGAGAAGGCGGATCCGTTCTGGGTGAAGGAGGCCGGGCTGATGGCCGGGCGCTTGGCCAAGCGACTCGGGCGCGCGGAACAGGAGCGCAACGTCTACTCGCGCCTGGCCACCGAGCTGCCCAACATGCCGCTGTGGCAGGCCAAGCTAGACGCACTTGAGGCCAAGCCGGGCGCGTCCGCGAAACCGTGATGCTGGGCCTGACCGACTTGGCCGCCATCGCCGCGGAACACGCCGTCGACCTCGACGCGGAGGTGCGCCCGTTCGACCTTGCCGGGCAACTCCACTTTCCCTCCGCCCAACCGGCGATCATGGGCGTAATCAACCTGTCCGCCGACTCGTGGTATCGCGAAAGCATCCGCACCACCGTTGAGTCGGCGGTCGAGCGCGGGCTCGAGCTGCGCGGGCAGGGGGCCGACATCATCGACATCGGCGCGGAATCGACGCTTGGCCAAGCGAAGCGGGTCGCCGCCGCCGAGCAGCAGCAGCAACTCCTGCCGGTGATCAAGCAACTCGCCGCCGAGGGCGTCATCGTCTCCGCCGAGACGTACGATGCCGGCGTGGCCAAGGCCTGTCTCGAGGCCGGGGCAAAAATGTTGAACCTCACCGGCACCGCCTACAGCGAGGCCATTTATCGGCTTGCCGCCGAGCACGATGCCGCGGTTATCATCTGCTACGTCGCCGGGGAGCACGTCCGCGATGTCGGCGACATCCCGCTCGACGACGATCCCATCCCGCGCATGGCCGAATACTTCACACGCGAGATCGAGAAGGCCCAACGCTGCGGCTTGGCCAACGGCTTCGTCGATCCCGGGCTCGGTTTTTACTACGCAAATCTGCAAGACAGCTCGGTGCGGATACGGCACCAGATAAAAACATTCCTGAACGCCTTTCGACTGCGCCGGCTCGGCTGGCCGGTCTGCAACGCGCTACCGCACGCCGTCGAATGTTTCGGCGACGAAGTGCGGTGTGCCGAGCCGTTCTTCTCCGTGCTCGCTGCGCTCGGCAAAACCGACCTGTTCCGCACCCATGAAGTGCCCCGCATCCGCGCCGTGCTCAAGACGCTTGGCACTTACTGAGCCGGTGGTGCGCCGCCGGGGAAGGTGTGCGTTAGCGGGGTGGCCAGCTTGACGCCGTGCGCATCCTGCAGCTCGAACGCCGCCTGTTTCACGGCGTTTCGGGCATTGATAATCTCGTGCTCGGCCGTGAGGTTGTACAGCAGGCGCCATGTCACGGCGTGGTCGCCGTTCTCGATCAGCCGGATGACGCCCTCCCGGTCGGGGTTGATGGCGGCGGTCAATTTGCAGGCCGTCTTCCAGACGTCGAGCAGGTACGCCTCCACCTTGTCCGCGCCGGTGTCGTAACCGATGTTAAATTCCACATAGTCGTAGATACCCTTGCGGGAATCCGT
>CAYWMH010000207.1:0-4703 GCA_964459315.1 uncultured Verrucomicrobiota bacterium | reverse complement strand
AGCGCCGCAAGGAAGAACACGGTCAGGATCAGCCGGCTGACGGTGAGTTTGTTCGGAAGGTTCATGGTCGCTTGGCCAAGCGGGTCAAACCGGCTCGGCAATCAAATCGTAATCAGTATGCCCGGTGATCTTCACCTCGGCAAATTGGCCAAGCGGCAAATCGCCCCGGATCAATATCCGTCCATCAATGTCCGGCGCGTCGACCTCGCCCCGGGCGATGAGGCAGATGCCGAGATCCAATTCCCCGTCGCTGTCTCCGCTGCGGATCAGGCCATGTTCCCATGAGCGCGTGTTGGCCTGTTTGATTTCCTCCTCGTCTGCCTGTTTCTCGACCAACACGCGCTTGGTTTGGCCGACCTGCGCTGCGGCGATCTCCCGGCTGATCTCGAGCTGGACGGCCATGGCGCGTTCGCGGCGCGTCTCCTTTTGCTCGTCGGTCAGCTGACTCTCCATAGCGCCGGCCTTGGTCCCGTCCTCCTTCGAGTAGGTGAACACGCCCAGCCGCTCGAACCGCACCTTGCGCATGAAGTCGAGCAGCGACTCAAAATATTCCTCCGTCTCGCCTGGAAAACCGACGATGAACGTGGTGCGAATCGCGATGCCGGGGACGCCTTCGCGGATGCGTCCGATCAGGTCGCGAATGTATTGGCCGCTGGTCTCGCGGCGCATCCGCTCGAGCATCGCGTCGTGAATGTGCTGCAGCGGCATGTCGACGTACTTGACGACCTTCTCGCACTCGGCGATAGCGGAGATGATTTCCTCCGTCCAGTGCGCCGGGTGGGTGTAGAGGATGCGAATCCAGAAGTCACCCTCGATCGCGTTGAGTTCGCGGAGCAGGCTGGCTAGCGTCGAAGCGTCGGCGGGCAGCTCATTCGAGGCAGCGGTGAAACGCTCCGGCGATGCGATGTTGGCCCGGTGATCCGGGCGTAAATCCAGCCCGTAGTAGGTTGAGTCCTGCGAAATAAGGTTTAGCTCCTTCACGCCATCGGCCACGAGTTGCCGCACTTCCTGAACGATGTCGGCCTGCGTACGGCTGCGGTGCGAGCCGCGCATGCGCGGGATGATGCAAAAGCTGCACGGATGGTTGCACCCCTCGGCAATCTTCACATAGGCGAACTGATCCGGCGTCAGGCGAAAACGAGGCGTCTCGAACTTGGGGATGTAATCCGGTCGCGAGTGGATGTCGACCAACGGCTCGCCCAATGGCACATCGGTGGTCTCGGTCACGTTGCCGTTCGTTTTTTCCTCCGCTTGGCCAACGCGTGAGCTGCGATTGTCGACGGCCTTCCGGACGATGTCTCCGACCTGCTCAACCTGGTCGATCCCCATGAACGCGTCGACTTCCGGCATCAGCTTGGGCAGCTCCTTGCGGTATCGTTGCGAGAGGCAGCCGGAAACGATCACGGCCTGGCCGGAGTTCGTATTTTCGCGAAACTCGGTTGACTCTAGGATGGTGTCGACGCTCTCCTCCTGCGCGGCGTCGATGAACGAGCAGGTGTTGACAATGAGCGCGTCGGCCTCGGCGTTGTCGTTTGTGATATCGAAGCCCTCCTTCAGCAGCGAGCCCATCATCACCTCGGCATCGACAAGATTCTTGGCGCAGCCCAGCGAGATCATCCCCACCTTCAGCGGCGGTTGTTGTTCGGCGACATTACTCACGCGCCGCACAAGCTAAAGAGAATGCAACCCCAACTCAACCCTGGTCCGGGATCCCTCTTAACTCGTCTGAGCTCTCCCCCTCCCCGGCCCGCTCCCGCTGGGAGAGGGAGCGATGCCGAGTGCGTGGTGCCTTGATTCCTTCTCCCTCAGGGAGAAGGTGGCCGCAGGCCGGATGAGGGTGGAACGCCGGATGGGTTTGCACGGCATTTTACCCGGCATTGGATTCGAGGCGATCCCGGAAGAACTGAAGGAGTTGCCCGTAGGCGGCGGTGTGGTTGGTGCGTTGTTGGATGTACTCCCGAATGTCGCCGTCGAGCCGGTTGCCGTCGGCGAACCATTTTACCTGTTCGGCGAATTCTTCGTCCGACTTGGCCAAGCGGCCGTTCACTCCGTCATCAATGATTTCGTTGTAGCCGGAGATGTCGAACGCCACCACCGGTACGCCGAGGCTGTTGGCCTCGCGCGGCGTGTAGGCGTACGTTTCGCCCCATTGGCTGGTGCTGATGAACAGGTCCGCGCTGGCATATGCCGCCGGCATCGCCTCCCGGTCGACATGGCCATGCGCTTGGACGTTTTCGTACCGCCGCGCCGCTTCCGACACCAATCCGCTCAACTCGCCCTCGCCGCAAATGTGCCACTCGATCCCGGCGGCGTGCGACTCGTTCACGCGGTCGATCACCTTTAGCAGTTGCGCGACACCTTTCTGCCCGGTCAACCGGCCGGCCCAGAGGATGTTGTATTTGCCCCGATCCACCGCGAACGGCGGCTTGGCTCCCTTGGCCTGTTCCGCGTAACCGAAAGCGTCGAACGGGTTCGGAATTTGCACCACCGGATGCCCCGGAAACTGCCGCTCGATTGCCGCCGTGTCGCCGCCCGAGATGGTGTGAAAACCGGCCACGCACTTGGCCAAGCGGGTGTAAAGCGGCGAGGCGTAAAGGAGATTGTGCAGCCGGCTGTGCAGCGTGCTCGCGCCGATGTACCGGTGCGGGCAGTGGCAGCCAAATACCACCGGCGGCACACTGTCGTAGCCGACCCGTGCGCAAAACAAAAACGCCTCGGTGATCTCGTTGCGACTGTAGACGAGGTCGTATTGACCAAGCGCCTCCCGCAGCCCGGCGAACGTCGCACACTGCACGTACCGCGCCCGGCCTAGCCGCTGCTCAATCGCCTCGCGCGGTTCGCGGAAGATAGTGGTGCGGTCGAAGCGCCGGAAAAAATAGAGCGAGTGCAGTCGGCCGTAGCGGAGGTTGAACGCCTGGTCCATCGTCACGCAGTCGGCCTGCACGCCGGGCAGCGACGCGAGATGCGCCGCGGTCTGGATGCTGAAATGCTCCATCCCGCCCGCCGTCTCGAGCTGCACAGTGTTGAAAATAGCGATCCGCATTAACGCTTGGCTGCTCCCACGCGCCCAGCGTCCACAGCCGACCCGCCGGTGGCAATCGCATTTTTCCGAATTGCCGTGCGCGGCTGGATCCCGTTTCATTCGGGCCGTGTGAAAATAGTCATCCTTGATTCGTACACGGCCAACCCCGGCGACCTCGACTGGGCCGCCCTTGAGGCGCTTGGCCAAGTGCAAACCCACGACCGCACCCCGCCCGGGTTAGTCGCCGATCGAGCTGCCGATGCCGAGATCGTGCTCACCAACAAGACCGTGCTCGATGCCGGGAACATCGGCCGCTTAGTCAATCTCAAATACATCGGTGTGCTGGCCACCGGCTACAACGTCGTCGACCTCGCTGCAGCCGGCGCTCGTGGCGTGACGGTCACAAACATACCGGCCTACTCCACGCCGGCCGTTGCGCAGATGGTTTTCGCGCACGTGCTGCACCTTACACAGCACGTCGCGGCGCATGCAGAGGCGGTGCGCCAAGGTGCCTGGGCGGACTGTCCCGATTTTTGTTTTTGGAACGCGCCGCTAACGGAGTTAAATGGGCAGACTTTTGGCATCATCGGTCTTGGGCTGATCGGCCGGGAGACGGCCGCCCTGGCGAAGGCGTTTGGTATGCGCGTGATTGCGCACAACCACCGGCCCCCACGCGAACTGCCCGACGGCATCGAGATGGTTGGGTTGGATGAACTGTTCGCCCAATGCGATGTCCTCAGCCTGCACTGCCCGTTGACCGAGAATAATCATCATCTCGTCAATGCCGATCGGTTAAGGCAAATGAAGCCAAGCGCGCTGCTGATCAACACCGCCCGCGGCCCGTTGATCGACACGGAGGCGTTGGCCAAGGCGTTGCACAATGGCGAGATCGCCGGTGCCGGGCTGGATGTGATGGAGACCGAGCCGCCACGCGCCGGACATCCGCTATACAGCGCGCCGAACTGCCACATCACCCCGCACATCGGCTGGGCCACACAGGCCGCCCGACGCCGGTTGATCGACATTGCCGTGGAAAACGTGAAGGCATTCCTTAACGGCCAACCGCAAAACGTCGTCAACGCCGATCAGTTGACCTAACCAAACGGGTCCTCGGCGATCCAGAGAAGAGTCCCGCTGGAGGTGCGATCGTAGAAGGGAAGCAGGTCAGCGGCAGCGAGGTGGATACAGCCTCGCGAGGCGGGTTGGCCAATGGTTGACTCGTCGCCGACGCCGTGGATGTACACGTACCGGGCGTGGGTGTCGACGTCGCCGCCCCGGTTAAGGCCCGGCTCGAGGCCGTCAAGCCACAGGATACGGTGCGCGATCGGAGCCTCGGGCAACTCGGCGACGGTGCCAATAATCTCGCGACTCTCGAATACAGAACCGGCAGGCGAGTCGCCGCCGATTTTTTCCGCGATGCGATGCAGGCCAAGCGGCGTTTTATTTGAGTCCTCGGCCTGGCCGATGCCGTAGCGCGAGGTGGAAATAACCAGGCGCCGCTCCTCGATAAACTCCCACCCGGCGACCTGCCGGTACTCGGCCAAGCGCTGGTCGGCCACGCTGGCCACCAGCAACCGCGGCGTCGGCTCGATGCCGAGATGCTCGCACACCTCCCGAGCCGGCTGGAGGGTGGCGGCGCTCATTCCAACAGCTTGAGCAGCACCTTTGACTTGCGGCCGCT
>CAYWMH010000206.1:0-4721 GCA_964459315.1 uncultured Verrucomicrobiota bacterium | reverse complement strand
TTGCTCGCACAACGCTTTTCGAGAGCGCCCCGTTCGACCACTCCGGCACCCTTCCTGTGGGGCGGACATCTTGGTCAATTCCCGCCTTGGTTCAAGCCAATTGATAAAAGCGGACGGCGTTGTCGTGAAATAGTTTCCGTTGATGCTCCGCCGGCCGATTGGAGACGATCTCTTTCAGGGCGTTGACCCATTGGTCAAACCTCGCGCCGAGCAGGCAGACCGGCCAGTCACCGCCGAACATCACGCGCTTGAGGCCGAAGCGGTTCAGGCAGTGATTTACGACCGGCGCGAGTTGGTCGGTCGACCAGCCGGGGGTGGCGTGGGCGACAATGCCGGAGATCTTGCAAACGGTGTTGGTTTGATCGGCCAGCTTGGCCATGGTCTCGGCCCACGGCTTGGCCTCGTGGCTCGGAGTGGCGGCTCCTCGTTGGTTCTCCGGCAGGAACGCCTTCGGGTCGGCGGTGCCGCAGTGGTCGATGACGAATCGAGTGTCCGGGCAGCGTTTGACCAATTCGAGCGCATCGTTCAACTGGGTCGGCTGGATGGTGATTTCAAAATGCTTGCCGAGGTTGCCGAGTAGTTGCACGGACTTGATGAACTGCGGTTGCAGGCAAAAGCCGTCCGGCGTGGTTTCCATCAGGCGGCGCAGGCCCTTGATGTGCGGATTATCTCGGTACGGGGTGATGTAGTCAGCGAAGCCTTCGTTCTCGGGCCGGCCAGAGATCACCCCGGCGACGGTTGGGTAACGAGGATCCTTCGATATCTCAGTGACGAATTTGGCCTCGTCGTTGAGTTGTTCCGGAATGACGTCTACCTCTAGGTAAACTGCCTTGACGACATTCAGCCCGTTGGTGGCCGCGAGATAGTCCGCCAGGCGGAAGCTGCGCTTAAGCACCGGCGGGGCTTCGCCCATCCACGCGAGCTTGAAGCGGTCGAGATTCCACAAGTGCTGATGGGTGTCGACGATGGGGAGTTGTTCGTTGCTCTTACGGCTTAACGAGGCGCAGCCTGCGGTGGCGGCAGCCGTGGCGGAGGTGGCGATGAATTGTCGGCGATTCATGTTTTGTTTTTGGTTTAAATGAAAATGACGAAGCCAAGGAACAGGCCAAGCGTGAGCACGGCGAGGCCAAGCGCGAGCGGCAATGTGCCGGTGTCCTCCGCTTGGCCAAGCGCATCCGGGTTTTGCCAAAACAGCGGGCTGGTCTCACGACCGCTAATGACCGTGGTGATCACCATGGCGAGGGTGGTGACCAAAAAAGTGACCGGCCCGGTGGCGTTTCCGTCCATCAAGGCGGGAGGGAGCAGGGCGGTGGTGCCGGCGAACGACTTGGCGGCAAAGGCGTAAAGCCCGAACCCGACTCCGGCTACCAGCCCGACAAGTGCCGAGCTTCGGTGTGCCCTTGTGAATGAGCCAAGCAGGTAAACCACCAGCAACGGGACGACGAAGCTGCTCACCACTTTCAGATAAAAATCAATCATCCCACCGGAGAGCAAGGCGGGGATGTAAAGGAACGAGCCAAAAATGATAACCGGCGTAAGCCAGCGCCCCACGGCGAGGTAATGTGCTTCGTCGCGATCCGGAGCGATCATCCGCCGATAAACGTCTCGCGTGAGCAATGCCGACAGGGTTGAGCCGATCGAGTCGTATGTGGAAAACGCGGCGGCCATCACGCCCGCAACGATCAGGCCTTTCAAGCCTGCGGAGGTGAGGTCGCGCACCATGACCGGAAAGATGGCGTCCTTCGATCGGATGCTCTCGTCGACCGGCAACGTATCGATATCCGGGAAAAGCGCACGGCCGAATAGGCCAAGCGATTGCGCGAGGAATGTTGCCCCAATCAAAACCACGCCGGCAAATGCGACCGACTGCTTGAGGTGCCGCTCGTTGCGTGCGCCGAGAAGCCGCATCGACTGCGTATGGTTGACGATGGAATAGGCCAAGCCGGCAAGGATCAAACTCAGGCAGGCAAGCCAGCCGGGGCTGCGCTGGGCGATCTGTTTTGTGCTCTCGTCCTGCACGCCGCCCAGGCGCAGGTGTTATTCAAGCTCCGCTTGGCCAAGCGCGGTGGCGTCCGTCCGGGTGATGACGTCGCTGCCGGTATGCATCATCTGTTGCTCGAGTTCGGCAGACTCGGCGGTGAGCTTGGCCTGCAAGCCGCTCCAGCCACCGACCTCCTTGGCGACGATGAAAAAGAAAACCACCGTCGCGAGGATCATGACGATGGACTGCAGGGAGTCGGTGATGGCGACCATCTTGAGTCCACCCGCCATCGTGTAAAACGTCGCCAGCACCGCGATGCACGCGACCACCGTCCATGCCATGGCATCGCCCCAGCCGCAGACAATTTTCAATGTGAGAAAGTTGGTGGTGCTGATCATCCCGAGGATGACTGTGCGATAAAGCACCTGCACGAGCACACTGGTGACGCGGGCGGAGAGTCCAAACCGCTCCTCTAGATACTCGGCGTTGGTGTACATGCCGGAGCGGTACATCGGTAGGATGATGCCGTGCGCGAGCAGTAACCATCCGCCGATGCAGCCAACCCAGTTGATAAGGTAAAACTTCACACCTCCGCCGTATGTCGCACCGGAGTCGACGACCAAGTCGGTGGAGTCGACCAGCGTGGCGTAGAGCGACAGGCCGACGATCCACCATGGCAGCGTTCGCCCGGCCAGAAACCAATCCTTGCTGTCCCTCGTGCCGCCGCTCTTGAGTAGGGCATACAGGATCACCGGCCCGTTGAGGGCCAACACGATGATCCAGTCGATGGCGGTCATGATTGGAGGGAGCGCTTGGCCAGGGTCAGTCGTTGAAGATTTTCTCGTTCACCGTGACGCCCAGCCCTGGTTTGTCCGGTGCGCCGACACGGCCGTTTTTCGGCTGGAGTTCGTCGTGAAAAATCGGCTCCACCTCGGCGTCCGGCAGCGTGTCCCAGCACGGCAGCGGAAAATATTCGATCATCGGGATGACCGTCTCGGCGAGCGCAAAATGGATGTGCGACGGCCCGTAGGCATGCGGGATCACAGTGATGCCCGCAGCCAGCGCGAGGGAGCAAATGCGCCGCCCTTCCGACAAGCCACCGCAACGGCGAAGGTCCGGCTGAATGATGTCCATCGCCTCCTTTTCAATAATCTGCTCGTAGCCGAACCGCGTGTATTCGTGCTCGCCGCCGGAGACCGGGATATCCGTCTCCTGTCGCAGTTTGGCATAGCTGTTGAGGTCGTCGGGGAGGAACGCCTCCTCGATCCAAGCGAGCCGGTACGGCTCAAGGCGCTTTACCATTTTTTTTGCATAGAGAAAATCCCAGCCCATATAGGCGTCGGCCATGATCTCGATGTCGTCGCCGACCGCATCGCGCACGTTGGCAATATGTTCCTCGTTGGCGCGCATGCCTTCGATGCCGTGACCGGGGCCGTAAGGGAAACGCATCTTCATCGCCTTGTACCCCTCCGCAACGTAGGCCTTGGCCTCGGCCGCGACCTTGTCCGCGCCGACCGGGTGCAGTGCCGAGGCGTACACGGGGATGTCCGGTTGTACCGGGCCGCCAAGCAGATGGTAGACCGGCTTGTTGGCTGCCTTGCCGGCGAGGTCCCAAAGGGCGAGGTCGATCGCGCTGAGAGCCTGTAGCGCCACGCCCTTGCGACCGTACGGCAGTGTGGCGCGGAAAAGCCGATCCCAAAGCCCCTCAATCTCTCCGGAGTCCTGTCCGATGAGCAGACGGCTCATGTGGTTTTCGATGATTAACGGGATGGCGCTGCAACCGTCCTCGCACCAGCCGGCGCCGACGAGGCCGCCCTCTGTCTCAATCTCCACCACGGCCATGCCGGAATCCCAGAACCACGAGCCGCGCGTCTCCTCGAACTGAGGGTAAATGTCGAGAGGCGTCACGAGGGGCAGTGTCTTTTCGCGCTCGGCCAAGTGACCCCAGATGGAACGGTTCGCGTGTCGTGTCCTGACGGAGGTGATTTTCACGCGGCGAAGGTACTGAAAAGCGTCGGGAATCCCAGCACGATTTGCCGCCCAGCGACCGTGCCAAAAAAGGATTGGCCGTTCCGCCTGGCCGAGCGACTCTTCGCGCGTGGAGATTCGCGCCCCGAAAACCGATTCCGAGTTCGAAGCATATTACGAATTACGCTGGCGCATCCTGCGAAAGCCTTGGGGCGAGGCGCGCGGCACCGAGGTGGATGCACTCGAGGATGCAGCGACCCATGTTGCGGCCTTCGACAAGGCCAAGCGCCTCGTGGGTGTCGGCCGGTTGCAGCATGTCGAGGGTGCGCTTGGCCAAGTGCGCTACATGGCGGAGGAGCCGGACTGCCGCAGCCGTGGCGTTGGGCAGGCGATCCTCAGTCAACTCGAGCGCTTGGCCAGGCAGCAGGGCATGAACGCCATTGTGCTCGACGCGCGCGAGCACGCTGTCTGTTTTTACTTGAAGAACGGTTATGTGGTGACCGGAGACAGCTACTTGCTGTTTGGCGAGATCCCGCACAGCAAGATGGAGAAGCAACTCAACGGTTCGGCTTGATTTTGGCCGTTGCTTGGTTTGGATTTCGTCCCGTTTCGATGCCTGAACAGGAGTTAAACGCAAAAACAAAAGAGGCGCTGGTCAGCTTGGCCAAGGCGCTTGTGGATCAGGACGCTGCCAAGGTGTTGGTCGCGCCTCAACAGGACGCTGACGGATTTTGGTTTGGCTCCGGCAACATCATCGAGCCGGAGCCGGGGC
>CAYWMH010000205.1:0-4727 GCA_964459315.1 uncultured Verrucomicrobiota bacterium | reverse complement strand
GATCAACACCGGCACCATCCGTGGCGGCACACAACCAAACATTGTCCCCGACCATTGCGAGGCCGACCTCGACCGCCGCACCCTCCCCGGCGAAACGTTCGCCGGCATCCGGCGCGAACTGCTCGGCGTCTTGGCCAAGCGCGGCCTGAAGGCGAAACTGATCGATGTGAAGGACTACACCTGCCCCGCGCTCGAGACAGACCCCGACCTGCCGTGGGTGCGCGACTTCATGCGGGTGGCCCGGCAGCGAAAACCGCTCGGGGTCGACTACTACTGCGACGCCGCCAACCTTGCGGCCGGCGGCATCCCGACCGTGGTCTGGGGGCCGGGCGACATCGCGCAGGCGCACACGGCTGACGAATGGATCGCCCTCGATCAACTCGAGCGCGGCACCGACCTACTGACGCGATTCCTTTTGTCGCTGCCGTGATTTCACGGCACACTTCCGCGCGATGAGGTTGGCCCTGCTGACACACGAACCGTTTTATCCGCCCAGCGGCGGCGGATCGGCCGAGGCGGTTTATCTCGTCAACGAACTCACCCGGCGCGGCCACGAGGTACACCTGTTCTGCCCTGAATTCCGCGACCGCGCCGCCGTGGCGAAGCGCTTCGGCATCACCGTGCATCCGTTCACCGGCTGGAGGATGAGCCGCCACACGCGGCTGCGCTCGCTCAAGTACCTTGCCTACCCCGGTGCGCTCCGGCGGCTCGTCCGCCGCGCCGCGCGCGAAACAGCGTTCGCTGCCCTCCTGTCGCAGCCCGCCATCAGCGCCGTCGCCGCCGGCCGGCTCAAGGCCGACCTTGGCCTGCCGGTGGTGATGAATTTTCTCGATTTCCTAACCGGCTTCATGGAGTCGTGGCCGCGCTGGAAAATGTCGCGCCTGCTGCTCCGCCGCCTGATGGCATACGAGCTGTCGCTGCCCAAGCGCCACGACGCCGACGCTGTGCTCACCGTCTCCGGCGAGCTGGCCCGTCGCTTCGCCGAGACCGGCTACGACGCCGACCGGCTTCACCCCATCCAGTACGGCTTCGACGCAAACCTGTTCCAACCTCAAACCGGGAACCGGGAACCGCTGACCGTCGCCATGCACGGCTCGTTTGACACGCATCACCTTGGGCCAATCGCCGCACGCGCCATCGCCGACATCGCGTTGGCCCGACCGGAGACTCAGTTCCTGTTCATCGGCACTGAGACGGACGCTCTGAAAACATTGGCCAAGCGCGTCCGCGCCGACACGCCGTCGGCCAAGCTGGAGTGCACCGGGTTCGTGCCTTACGCCGAGGTGGCCGCGCGGCTTGGCCAGGCGAGTGTCGGCATCATCCCGTACGAGCCGTCCGCCGGCGCGCACTGCGCCTTCGTCGCCAAATTCGTCGAGTACACTGCGCTTGGCCTGCCGGTGGTGAGTACACCGCTGGCCGGCGTGAAGGCGTACTTTGACGGCGAACCGTCGGTGCGATTCTCAGCGTTCGACGGCGGGACGTTTGCCGGGGATGTTGTCGAAGTACTGGACAACCCGCCGCCACAGGCCGAGTCGGAGCGCTTGGCCAAGCGCATCGCCAACGAGCTGGCTTGGCCCATCCTCTGCGCCCAGGCCGTGGACCGGCTCGAGGCCGTCGTCTCATGAGCGAAACTGACTCCAAACGTGCGTTTTACCGGCAGGGCAGCTGGATGGTGGTGGCCACGTTTGTCAGCGGCCTGCTGATGTTCGCGGTGCATATTTTCGGCGGCTGGATGAGCCGCGAAGAGTACGGGTTGTTTGTCACGCTGCTGCAGATTCTCAACCTCATGATGATCCCCGCTTTGGGTCTGCAAACGGTGTTCGCGCAACGGACCGCCGCCGCCATCGAGCCGGGACAGCGACACGACCTGGCCAAGTCCACCCGCAAAATACTTCTGCTGTGCCTTTACGTCTGGTTGGCGATTGTGGGGGCTGTCCTGCTGAATCAAGCGGCCGTTCTTGATTCGCTGAAGATCGATCAACCGACCGCGATGCACGTGACGCTGCTGCTGGGCCTGCCGCAACTCGCGCTGCCGGTGCTGCTCGGCATTCTGCAGGGGCGGCAGAATTTCGCGTGGCTCGGCGGCGCAGCGATTGCCAACGGTACGGGCCGTTTCGCCGCAGTGGGCGTCATCGTCGCACTGCTGGGGGGCCAGGCGGCAGGAGCGACGACCGGCGTACTGATCGGCCTCACCACGGCCTGTCTGCTCGCCGGCTGGCACGGGCGGCAAACCTGGCTTGGCCAAGCGGTCGCCGACCGGGGCCGATTCGAAGCCAAGGCCTGGCTGGGACGGATCGTGCCGCTCACGCTTGGCCTGGGTGCGGGGCAGTTCATGTTGAGCGCCGACATGATCGCCGCCCGGGCGATCCTCCCGCCCGCCGACTCCGGCCCATACGGCGCGGCCGGGATGATTGGGCGTGGGCTGGTCGCTTTCACTGCGCCGTTGGCCGCCGTGATGTTCCCCAAGCTCGTGCGCGAGGCAGCCGGGGCAAAGTCCAGCGTGCTTGGCCAGGCGGTCCTCGGCACCGCCCTGCTCGGGGTGTTGGCTGGAATCGGGTGTACGCTCGCCGCCTGGCTGCTCCCGGGCTTGATCGACGCCTTCCCCGCCCTAGCCGCAAAGAAAAAAGTCGTCACCGAGATCACGCCGCTGATCCCGTACTTCATCTGGGGCATGCTGCCGCTCGCGTTGGGGAACGTCTTCGTGGCGGCGCTGATGGCCAAAGAGCAATACCGTGCGGTGCCTTGGCTGGTGGGGATCGCGCTCCTTTACGGGTTGACGCTGGCCTGGCTGGCCAACGCCGTCGAGCCGCCTTCGGCGCAGGCGATCATCCTAACGCTGGGCGGCTTCAACCTCGTGTTCCTGGGCACGGCAGCGGCCTTGGCCAGGCGCTATGCGGCGACGCCGACTGGCCGGTAGGCTTTCAACGCCTCCAGCAACGCCTGCACGGAAGGGTAGCGATTGCGTTTTTCCTTCTCGAGCGCCTTGCGGCAGATCAACTCAAGCGCAGGCGGGATGCCCCGGCCGGGGGCAGCTTCGCTGGGCGTAGGTAGCGGTTGGTTGAGCAGGGTGTCGGAGACCTCCTGCGCCGTCTCGCCGGAAAGCAGTTGGCCCAGCGTCAGCATCTCGAACAGGATGTTTCCCAGGCTGAACACATCCGCCCGCCCGTCGATCTGCGCGTCGCCCCGGGCCAGTTCCGGCGCCATGTAAAGCGGCGTGCCGTAGCGCCGGCCGGCCGGCGTAAGCGCCGGGTCCGCCTTGGCCGGGAACGCCTCCCGCGCGACATCCGGTTCGCCCCAGACCTTGGCCAGGCCCCAGTCGAGAACGATCACCTCGCCGAACGCGCCGACGAGGATGTTCGCGGGCTTGAGGTCACGGTGAATCACACCGCGTTCATGCGCGTGCGCCACCGTCTGGCAGATTTGAATCAGCACATCCACCAGTGCCGGCAACGGAAACAACTGCTCCAGCCGCTCGTCGCCGTCGCGCAGGCCAAGCAGGATGTCCCGCAGGTTGCGGCCGCGAACGCGCTTCATCGTGAAGAACAGGTCGCCGTTGCGGTCGCGCCCCAGCTCGTACACCGGCACCGTGCCGGGGTGCTGCAGCTTGGCCGTCACACGCGCCTCGCGTAGGAACCGCTGCGACTCGATCTCCGACTCGCGCATTTCCGGGTGCAGCGTCTTATAGACGACCTCACGGTGCAGGTTGACATCGCGGCATGTGAACAGCTTGGCCGTGCCGCCCTCGGCCATAAGCTTGAAGTCCGTGTACTTCAGCGAACCGCTCTTCCAGTGCAGCGGAAACACGCTGTCCGTGTCGGCCCGTAGCAGTGAGGGCTCATCCAGCCCCGCCTCATCACCTGCTTTCGGTTCGTCACCCATCTCGCAGCGGATTGAACGTCGCCACCCGCCCGGAGTCGAGTTTTGTTTCCACCGGATGGGCGTTGCGCTACGCTTGGCCAAGCGACTGCTGCCGTGAGGAACATCGTTTATTTCGATCTCGAGACCATGCGCTCCGCCGACGAGGTCGGCGGCTGGAATCATATCGACCGGATGGGCATGAGTATCGGCGTGACCTACAGCACCGGCAACGGCGGGTACTCGATCTACGCCGAGTCGGAGGTGAACGACCTGATCGAAGAACTGCAGCGAGCCGATTTGGTCGTCGGGTTCAACCACATCCGTTTCGACTACGAGGTGCTGCACGGCTACACCACGCTCGATCTTCGCCAACTCCCGTCACTTGACCTCATGGTGGATCTGCAGGAGAAGCTGTCTCACCGCCTCAAGCTCGACTCGATCGCGAACGCAACGTTCGGCACGGAGAAAACCGCCGACGGCCTGCAGGCGCTGAAGTGGTACAAGCAAGGCAAGCTGATGGAGATCGCCGAGTACTGCTGCTACGACGTGAAGATCACCAAGATGGTCCACGAGTACGGCGCGGAGAACGGCTGCGTGTCTTACAACAGTCGTTTCGGCAAAAAACTCAGCGTCGAGGTCGACTGGAGCACCGGGTAACCAAGCGCTTGGCCAAGCGCGGCTCGACATCGGGGAGCGGTTCCCGTACGGTTTGCGCCGTCCAAAAAGCAACATGACGAAGCAAACTGTTCCCACAACAGTGCGGTGGTTGTCAGCCGGCCTGCTTGGCTTGGCCCTGGCCTCCACGGCGTTCGCGGCCAAGCGGCCCAACATCATCATCGCCATGGCCGATGACATGGGCTGGAGCGACA
>CAYWMH010000204.1:0-4729 GCA_964459315.1 uncultured Verrucomicrobiota bacterium | reverse complement strand
TACTCAACCAACCGACCGGTGTCGGCGTCGAAATCGAAGAACTCAAACCCGATGATGCTCTGCAGCACGGGCGGCAGGTGACCGGGGATTTCCCCCGGGTCGATCGGCGTCTTGACGACCTTGAAGATGCGCGACCGGTCGCCCACCTGGATGCCGCCCGACTCGGTTGCCTCCCGGTAAAACTCGTTGAGCTCGCGCAGGCACCACTCCGACTTCATGTAGCGCGGGCTCATGATGGAGATCATCACCTTGGCCCCCTTGAAGGCGTTCATGATCTTCTCGTCGAAAATGTCATTGCCCTGAATTTTCTGGTCTCGCCAGATGTTGGGCTTTTCGCCGAGCAACTGTCCGAGGCGAACCTCGAGCACACGGTGGAACTGGGTAATCCAACCCTTTTGCCCCTCGGTCAACGGCTGGTCGTCAATGTGGGCGTAGCTGATAAAGACATCGTTCATGGTGCTCATGCTCCGTCGTTGCGATTTAGCGGTGGCCGGGATTCAAATGAAACGGTGCTGCGTTGTAAACCAATAAAAACCGAAACGCCGCGCTTGGCCAAGCGATGGTGACTTGGCGGGGCGCAGACGCTCCCCATTCCTTCTACCCCGCGGGGGATAAGGTGGCCGAAGGCCCCGGATGAGGGGCGGGGACGACCAAGCGGGTTCGTTTGCATTTCAAAGCGGTGTGCAGCACCGCACTCCATGACGCTGTCGCGGATCGAGGACGGCTGGGGACAGCCGTCCCTACCTGCGCTTGGCCAAGCGGAAATTGGTTTGCTCCGCTTGGCCGGTTTGCGGCACGGTTTGGTGCACCCAGTGAAAGGGAGCGACGATCCATCCACACCACCGCCCGCCGGCGCTGCCACGGCAGCGGATGCCCTTGCGCAGGTACGCGAGCAGGGTGGCACCCTGGCCGGGCTGCGGTTGGCCTGGGAAAAACGGCAACGCACCGCCTGGGCGGAGGATGTCGCGGTGTACCGCCAGGCGGTCGGCGCGGCGCTTAAGCTGGGCGAGGCGTTCCTGGCCTACGACATCGCCCGCGAGGGGCTGCAGGCCTTCGTCGATGATGTCCGGCTGCTGCAGTTGCAGGCGCTGGCGCTCGCCCGCCCCGGGGCGACTCAACGCGCCAGCGCGATCCTCGTCGGACTGCGCGAGAAGGGACAGGACGACGAGGAGACGTTCGGCATCCTCGCGCGCACGCACAAGGATATGTGGATGATCGCCGGTACGGAGGAGGAGCGCGAACATCACCTCCGCCGCAGCCTGGACAATTACCTGAAGGGGTACGAATGCTCGGGCGGCTATTACACCGGCATCAACGCCGCCTCGATGGCGCTCGTGGCCGGGGAGACCGAGACCGCCCGGCGGATCGCCGGCGAGGTTCGTCTCCTCTGCGATGAGGGCCTGTCCAAGGGCGGGCCGGACTCGCCGGAATCGTACTGGCTCCTGGCCACCGCCGCCGAGGCAGCGCTGGTCTCCGGCGACCTGGAATCGGCCCGGCTCAACTACACCCGCGCCACGACCGAGAGCGACCCAGGCGCCGCCGAGATCAGCCGCACGCGTGGCCAGGCGCGGTTTCTTCTCCAGTCACTGGGCGAGGACGAGAGCGCGCTGGACGACTGTTTTGTGCTGCCGCGGATCGGGCTGTTCACCGGGCACATGCTCGACCGGCCCGACCGGCCGGCGCCGCGTTTCCCCGCCGTACTGGAGGAGACGGTCCGCGCCGAGATCGAGGCGTGCGTGGAACGGCAGGACGTGCGGATCGGCTACAGCTCACTCGCCTGCGGCGGTGACATGTTGTTCGCGGAAACGGTGCTCAACCGCGGCGGGGAGGTGCACATCTTCCTGCCGTTCGACGTCGAGACGTTCATCGAGTACAGCGTTCGCCTCGTTCCCCGGGACGACCTGGTAGAGCGGTTTCAGCGCATCCTCGACAGCGCCGCGAGCGTGCGCATCCTCAACGAGAAGGGCGACCCCGACGACGGCGCGGCCTACGACTACTGCAACCGCGTGCTCGCCGGGTCGGCCATCCTGAAGAGCCAGTTTCTCGGGATGGACATCGCGCCGATCCTGCTGTGGGACGGCAAACCGGGGGACGGCGCCGGCGGCACCGAGTCGGTCCGTAACTATTGGCAGCAGGCGATGCCGCAGGAGGTCGAGATCCTGCCGATGAACCGGATCCTCGACGACGCCCTCGCCGGCGGGCTCGCGCTGCCCGAGCCGGAGCCAAGGCCAACCGGCAGCGCCAACCCGCCGGCCGACCGCACGCCGCAGGAAATACGCGCGATGATTTTTACCGACGTGGTTCAGTTCTCCAAATGGCCGGAGCAAAGCGTCCCGACTTTTATCCGCGAATTCCTCGGCCGCGTGGCGATGCTCCCCGGGCAGTGCGACGCGCGGCCGCTCTATGTCAACACCTGGGGCGATGCAATCTGCGCCGTGTTCGAGAACGTCGAGACAGCGGGGCGGTTCGCGCTGGCACTGCAACGCACCCTCCGCGAGACGGACTGGAAGGGAACCGACCTGCATCGCGAGATCCGCATCCGGATCGGCCTGCACGCCGGGCCGGTGTACCGGTGCCACGACCCGTTGCTGGGCCGGGACACCTACAACGGGGCGCACGTCAACTGGGCCTCCCGCATCGAGCCGGTCGCCGCCGAGGGGCAGATTTTCGCTAGCGACGCATTCGCCGCCCTCGCCGCCATCGCCAAGGCGGATGAATTCCTGTGCGACTACGCCGGCACCCGCGAACTCCCCAAGGGCGCCGGGATGCTCTCGACCTTCCTAGTCCGCCCGGCCCACTGACCCCCGCTTGGCCAAGCGCGGCCCAGACTTTTTCCTTCTCCCCCGCCGGGGGAGAAGGAGGCCGCAGGCCGAATGAGGGGGCGGCTTGGCCAATTCAATTATCCGCGTTGCCGGTTTGTGGTTGGTCTCCCCCTCAACTTTTTCCTCTCCCCCGCTGCGGGAGAGGATAAGGCAGAAACCCGTCGCGGAATTGAGTTGAGATCGTTTAGTAGTGATCGCCTGGCCAATCGGCCAGCGTTAGTCCAGTACGCGGAGGCGGGAGAATTGCGCCGTGCCGAGGTCGCCGCGCGGGTCGGCCCAGTCGATGCGGCCCGCGTCGTTGGTGACCTCGTCCAGGCCGATCCAGCCGGTCAGGTCGCTCGACGACTCGATGAGATAAATCTCGCCCGGCCAACCGAGGATCGACAGGCCCGGCCCTTCCGCGCTGAGCGTCAACGTCAGCACGACGCCATCGCCCGCCATCCCGTCCAGTTCATCGTCGAGGATCAATGGCTGCGGCTCGGCATTGCCGCCGTCGTCCGGCTTGGCCAGTTCGCTGCCCAGTTTGCCGCCGCGTTGCCGCAGCAGTTCGCCGGTCTCGATGCGGCGATAGCGCAGCGCGATGTCGAGGGCCGTGCGGCCGGCCTTGTCGAGCGCGTTGACATCGGCTCCCTTGTCGAGCAGCAGCAGCGCAATCTCCTTGCGGCCCTTTTGCGCGGCATAATGAAGGGCCGTCTTTTTCCGCTTGTTGGAGGCGGCGTTCACGTCGGCCTTGTTCTCGACGAGCACGCGCACCACCTCGATGTAGCCGTTGTAGGTGGCGTATTGCAGCGCGGTGTAGCCGCCCCGGTTGCCGGCGTTCACGTCGCCGCCATTCTCGATGAATCGCTTGACCGCGTCGGCGTAACCGTGCGCCGCCGCGTAATGAATGTCGGTCTCGGCGCGAAGCTCTCGGCCGGTGCGTGCGCCCCTGGCCAATAGCAGTTCCACCAGCGCGTCGTTCCGGCGCGCCCGTGCGTCGTCGAGCGGCGTCTTCCTTCGTTTGTCCAGCGCGTTGACCGGCGCCCCGGCGTCGAGCAGCAGCTTGGCCAAGTCGATACTGCCCTTGTGATAGGCGGCATAATGCAGCGCGGTCTTGCCTCCCCGGCCGGCCAAAGCAACATCGGCCTTGGCCTCGAGCAGCACTTTGGACACCTCGACGTGCCCCTTCTTCGCGGCCAGGTGCAGGGCGGCGTGGCCGCGTTTGTTTTTGCCGTTTACGTCGACGCCCGCGGCCAGGTGCGTTTTAACCGCATCGACCAGCCCGCTTTCAGCCGCTGAAAAAATCGAGCCGGCAGCCTTGAGTTCCTTGCCGGTTTTAGCGCCCTTCTCCAGGAGCAACGCGGCGATCTCCTCCTTCTTGCCGGCGAAATCGAGCGGTGTCTTACCCTTGCGCTGCGCGTTCACCTTCGCGCCCTTCTCGAGCAACAGCGCCACCGCCTCCTTCTGCCCGCGCCGAACCGCGATGTGCAGCGCAGTATAACCCTGTTTATTGGCGGCATTCACGTCCGCGCCACCCTCGAGATGTTTCTTGATGGCATCGAGGTCGCCCACCTCGGCGGCGGCGAAAATATTCTCGGCGGAGGCCAATTCCCTCCCGCTCTTCGCGCCCTTGGCGCGGAGCAACTCGACGACCTCGGTGCGTTTCTTTGCGATGGCGTAGTCGAGCGGCGTCTTGTTCTTTTTGTCCTTGGCGTTGACCGGTGCCCCGGCCTCGAGCAGCAGCGCGGTCGTGGCAGTTCGGCCGTTCCGTGCCGAGTAGTGCAAGGCCGTTTTCTGGTACTTGTCGACGAGGGCGACATCGGCCGTTGCCTCGAGCAGCAACGCCGCGGCATCCAGTTGCCCGGCGCTCGCCGCGAAATGCAGCGCAGTCTGCTTGTGCTTGTTCAGGGCGTTCACGTCGACACCGG
>CAYWMH010000203.1:0-4730 GCA_964459315.1 uncultured Verrucomicrobiota bacterium | reverse complement strand
ACGAGGAGGTCAAGCGCGACAGCGGCCAGCAGGGCCAGTCGCAGGCCCAGCAGGAGATGGCGTTCATGATGGCGATGATGGCGATGAAGGAGCAGATGGGCCAGGGCATGCAGCAAAGCCAGAATGCCGGCGGCAGCCAGGCCGGGGGGACGACTCAGCAGGCGGCCTCGTCGCTGGTCGGCGACGCCGTGGGGCGCGAGGCGGGCGGGCGCACCGTCAGCCGGGGCAGCGGCGCGGCGACGCGGTTGCCGGAGGAATTTCGGGAGGCGTTGCAGGATTATTTCAAGGCGGTGGAGACGTTGGAGGGGGGACGAAAGTGAGGCGGCGAACGCAGCTGGGGCTGCTCATCGTACTGTGCCTTGCGGCGGTCATGCCCGCCCGGGCGCAAAAGCTGTTTGAGGAGTCGAGCGACCTGTTGCCCAAGGAAATCGAGCGAATGTACTCGCGGGGGCTGCAGTACCTCGTGCAGTCGCAGCTCACCGCCGGCAATTTCAAGGACAAGCCTTACGGTACATCGCCGGCGGTGGTCGGCTTGGCGGTGGTGGCGATGCTCGCGCACGGGGACGACCCGGTCCACGGCCCGTACAGCCAGCCGATCAAGCGCGGTGTCAACTTCATCCTCAGCCGACAAAACAAGACCACCGGCTACATTGGCACGACGATGTACAACCACGGCTTTGCCGCGCTGGCGCTGGCCGAGGCGTACGGCGCGGTGGAGGACGACCGGCTTGGCCCGGCGCTCGAGAAAGCGGTCGGGCTGATCATCAATTCGCAGAAAAAAAACCCGCGCGGCGGTTGGCGCTACTCGCCCGACAGCACCGACGCCGACACCACCGTCAGCGGCGCGCAGATGGTCGCCCTGTTTGCCGCGCGCAACGCCGGGTTGGCCGTGCCGGAGTCGGCCATCCAGACCGGGCTGAAATATTTCAAGTCGTGCCAGACGCCGGAGGGCGGTTTCGGCTACACCTCCAACCGAGGCCCCAACGCCGCGCGCTCGGCCATCGGCACTCTGGTATTCGCCCTCGCCAAGGAGAAGGACAGCGCAGCCTTCCGCAAGGCGTTTGGCTACCTCCGCCAGGCCCCGCAGACGTCGAGCTACCGGAACTACTATTTGTACTACGGCGCGCAGGCGTTCTTCCACGCCTCGCCGGCCGAGTGGGCCAAGTGGAACCGCAAGAATATCGCCACGCTCAAGCAAAACCAGAACGAGGACGGCAGCTGGAGCGGTCAGTTTGGCAACACCTTCGCCACCTCCGCATCGCTGCTGTCGCTCGCGCTCAACTACCGATTCCTCCCGATCTATGAGCGATAACTCAGCCCAGCCATCGCGATACTTTCGTTGGGTGCTTGGCGTGGCTGTGGTTGCGCTTGGCGTGGCTCAGGCGTTTGGCCAAGCGGCTGACCGGGACCACCTCGTGCGCTTCCTAGATGGCTCAATGCTCCACGGCAAACTCCAGCAGGTCCGGCTCGACACCGGCGTGCGCTGGGCGCGCGGTGATCTCACTGAGCCGGTCTTTTTCCGCCCTGACAACATGGCTTGGATTCGGTTCGAAGGGGCGCGCCCGGTCGAGCGGAACCGCGACCCGTCGGTGCACATCCGCTTTCACAACGGCGACGAGGTGCTCGGCAATCTTATCTCGCTAGACGAACAGCGCGTCCAGTTCTCCACCTGGTTCAACGGGCAATTGTCCGCTCCTCGAGATGGGCTGCAGTCGCTGGCGTTCCTCTCCCCCGGTTTCCGCATCCTGTACGAGGGGCCGACCACCATCGAGGGCTGGAAACTCGGCCGTGATCCCAAGGCGTGGAAGTACCGTGACGGCGTGTTCATCTCCGAGGGCGTCGGCGTGCTGGGCCGTGACTTCGGGCTGAAGGGGTCGTCCCGCATCGAGTTCGAACTGCAATGGAACGGCACCTTCAGCTTGATCGTCCCGGTGTACACCAAGGCACTGGACCGATTCGATTACCGCAGCAATTCGTACATGTTTTACATCAGCCGTGGCTACGTCAGCCTGCAGCGCGTCCAGAGCGGCGCCGGCGTGCGCAACCTCGGCCAGGGCCAGATCCCCGAGATGCAGACGAAGAACCGCGTGTCGGTGGAGATCCGCATCAACAAGGAGAAGGCCGAGATGGAATTGTACATCGACCGCAAGCTCATCCGCAAATGGCGCGACACCAACGGCTTCGCCGCCACCGGCTCCGGTATGGCGTTTTTCTCCCAGCTCAACGGCCCTATCGTGCGCGTGAGCCACCTGCGCGTGTCGGCGTGGGACGGTCGCTCCGACCCGGTCCAGTTCGACAGCAGCGACCACGCCGAGGACATGGTTTTCCTCAAGAACCGCGACGAGGTGCCCGGCAAACTCAAGTCAATGGACGGCCGCACAGTCGTGATCAACTCGCTTGGCACGGACCTCACCATCCCGCTCGAGCGCATCACGCGCGTGGCCCTCACCAAGCCGGAAGCCAAGCCGGAAGCCAAGCGACCGTGGGAGGTGCGCGCCCACTTCGCAGGTGGCGCGGCGGTAGCGTTCGACCTCAAGCAATGGGAGGGCCGCACCCTCTCGGGCCGCAGCCGCAACTTCGGCCCGGTGGCGTTCGACGCGCAGCATATCCGCCGGCTGCAGTTCAACCTCGGCGCCTCACAGAAAACCAGCGCGACCAACACCGGCGGTGCTGATGCACTCTGGCCCTGGGATGATTGACGCACCGAAACAACTTCCGCTTGGCCAAGCGCGATCCCGCTTGGCCATGCGCTCTCCCTCTCCCCAACCCTCTCCCGCTGGGAGAGGGAGCCTCTCCATTCGTGTCCCTTCGCGTTCGTTCGCGGTTTTTGTTTTGGCCGCAACTGCCGCGTTTTGCCAGGCGGGCGAAAACAAATCCACCCTCCACTTCCGGAACGGCGACTGGCTCCGGGGCACGATGGCTGCGTACGACCAGGCGGGCGGCGTGACGTGGCATCATGCCGACGCATCGGGACCGTTGCGCTTCAACACCTCACAACTCACCGGGATCACCCTTGACGGCGCGGCCATTGGCCAGCTCGGCGCAGGAAACCTTTGCGAGGTGCTGCTGGTCAACGGCGACCATTTCCGCGGCAACTTCGCCGGGGCGACGGACGAGCATTTCCTGATCGACACCTGGCACGCCGGCCGGCTGCAGTTGCGGCGCAACGCCGTGCGCAAGATCGCGCCGCTGCCAAGGGGGTTGAAGCCGCTCTTCCAGGGGCCGGAAAATGATGACGGCTGGACGCACGGCAAGATCAACAACGAGACCATCGGCGAGTCCGGCAACTGGCGCTACCACAATGGTGGGTTCCACGCCAAGGCGGCCGCCTCGATCGCCCGCGACCTTGACCTGCCGGACAGCGCGCACTTGTCGTTCGACCTCGAGTGGAGCGGCTCGATGCATCTGGCCTTCGCGCTGTACACGGACTCGCTCCAGCCGATCAGCCTCTCCACCAAGGAGAATGAGCCGGACTTCGGCGGCTTTTACAGCGTGCAGATCAACAGTTATTCCGTGAACCTGTTGCCGGTCAAGAAACACGAGCCGCTGACCTACCTCGGTCAGGCGACCGTGCCCGATTTCCGCAAGAAGCCGAAGGCGCGCCTCGAGTTTTTTGCCAGCAAGGCGCAGCGCATGGTCGCCGTGGCGATCGACGGCAAGGTAATCCGCAAATGGACCGATTCTCGCGGGTTCGCCGGCCAAGGCACCGGCGTGCGCATCGTGCTCCAGGGCCGTGGCGCGGTGCGCATCAGCAACCTGCGCGTCGAGGAATGGGACGGCCGCTTCAAGGGACCGCCGACCCATCCGCTCGGCGCGAAGGACGACCTCGTCAAGCTCGTCAACAATGACCGGATGCAGGGCCGCGTCGACGGCATCGACGGCGACAAGCTCAACGTCACGACCGCCGAGGGCGGTTTCCCCGTACCGCTTGACCGCGTCAAGCAGATCGAGCCGGCTACGAGCCGGGCGCCTGCCAATATAGGGATCGAGCACCGCGTGCGTGCCCACTTCAGCGACGGCAGCCGGCTCACCTTCGTGCTGAATCGCTGGTCGGCCGACGGTGTAGAGGCGCACAGCCCCGGCTTCGGCAGTGCCACCTTCAAGCCCGGCTCCATCACCCGCCTCGAGTTTCAGCCGAAGAACAAGTGAGCAGTGAGCCGTGGGCAGTCAGCAGCGTCACCGCGCCCTCTGCGTTTAATTCAACCACCCGCGCTCCGGTAGGCGGCGTAATTCGTTGGGATGCCCTGCGCGTTGAACTCCTGCTCGAAGTCGGTGACGATTTGCTTCATCGGTTCCGGGGTATCGACAGCCTCAAACCCATCGGCCCCGCCGAACACCTCGAGCATCTGCTCAAAGTATTCGATGTTGTCCGTGCGCAGGTAAACGATGCCACCCTCCCGCAGCAGTCGCTTGGCCAAGGGTTTTGTGGTGGCGCTTTTTCGGCCACGGGTCGGGAAAGTAAACGTGAATCGCATCGAGAAACCCCGGCGGCAGCAGGTACTCCAGCACGTACGCCGCCTCCGCACGCAGCAGCCGCAGATTCTTGAGCCCCGCGCGATGCCCCTTGCGGTCGAGCTTCGTGATCCGGCCGAGCAACCGCTCCAGCGCGACGATGTTCCGGCCCGGGTTGGCTTGCGCGTACTGCAGCGTGAACGAGCCGTCGCCGCAGCCCAGCTCCAGTTCCAGAGGTTGCTCCACGGGAAACAGCTCGGCCAGGCCGATCGGTTCGA
>CAYWMH010000202.1:0-4742 GCA_964459315.1 uncultured Verrucomicrobiota bacterium | reverse complement strand
GAGAGCCACACGCTGCCCGCGCCATTCCTCGTTATCGCCACGCAAAACCCGATCGAGCAGAGCGGCACATTCGAGCTGCCGGAAGCACAGCTCGACCGGTTCATGCTTTGCCACCGGCTCGACTACCCAGCCGCCGGCGAGGAGGAAGATGTGCTCCGGCGCAGCCTCGCGCTTGGCCTACAGCGGACGGATGGCGGCGCGGTGCCGCGCACGGCGTTTGACCTGCTGGAGAAAAAACCGGTCGCCACCGGCGCCGATCTCGTCGAGATGATGGCCGCCGTGCAGGAGGTGCATGTGAGCGACGTGTTCCAGAAACACACCGTCGAGGTGGTGCGCCGGACCCGCCGCCACCCGAGCATCGAGATCGGCGGCAGCCCACGCGCCGGGCTGGCGATGATCCAGTCAGCTCGCGCCCGGGCGTTCATCCACGGCCGCGACTACGTGGTGCCGGAGGATTTGTACGCCTTGGCCGAGGACGTGTTGCTGCACCGCATCCGGCTCAAGTACGAGGCGCTGGCCGAGGGCGTCTCCGGCGTGAGCGTGCTTAAGGAAATCCTCTCCGAGAGCGGCTGACAGCCCGCCTGGCCAAGCGCATGAAACCGCTCACCGGTAGCCTCGAATCGTGCGACGGACTGGACGGACGCCAGTTCGCCATCGCCGTTCGCCGGCTGGCTGACAGCCTGCAATACGGCACCGATGCGTCGCCATTTGTCGGCTCCGGTATCGAGTACGCGCAAAGCCGCCCGTACGAGGCCGGCGACCCGGTGAAACAAATCGACTGGCGCGTCACCGCCCGTATGGGCCGGCCATTCATCAAGGAATACGAGGCGCCAAAGCAGATGCCGATTTACCTGCTCGTCGACACCTCCGGCTCGATGTGCGTGACCAGCATCGGCACGAGCAAGTACGCCTGGGCAGTACAGGTCGCCGGGGGGCTGGCTCTGGCCGCGCTGGATCGGATGAGCCCGGTCGGCATAATCGGCTGCGGCGAACGCGCACTCGATGCCCGGCCAAGCCTGTCGCGCCACCGCGTGTTCCTCTGGCTCCACCAGTTGCGCCACTACCGGTTCGACGAGCAGACTACGCTGGCCGAGAAACTCGATCAGCTTTCCGCCGTGCTGAAAAACCGGGCGTTGCTGATCGTGCTGAGCGACCTGCGCCAACCGGGCGTCACCGGGAGGCTCAAGCGGCTTGCGCAGGAGCACGACTGCGTGACGCTGCAGTTCACCGATCCCGCCGAACACGGCCGGTTGCGGGCCGGGATTTTTCGCGGCGAGGAAGCCGAGACCGGCGAGGCGTTTGTCGGTCACGGCTGGAGCCGGTGGTTTCGCGACGATGACACCGCCGGCGAGCTGAGCCGAGGCGGCATTGACCATCTCGAACTCCCGGTGAATGAGCCGTTCCTGCACCGCCTCCGCGGCTTCCTGCGCAAACGCGACAACCTCGGGAGGGGTGCAAGATGACCCGCCGCCTGGCCAAGCTTACTCTCATTGCCGCCACTCTGGCTGGCTTGGCCAAGCCGACCGGAGCGCCGACGGAACCGGTGGCGGTCGGCATGGAGGGCAGCCTGTTTATCGTCCTGCCCGGCGAACCGCTCAAGGCTGCGCCGGTCGGCGACAAGTCAACAATCATCCTGCGCATCCAGGATACGTTCCCGCACGGTAACGATCACCGCTACGACCTGCGTTATTTCGGCTTCGTGCCGGGCGAGTACGACTTGGCCAAGTTTCTCCGCAACGCCGACGGTACCAAGCCGACGAATCTCCCACCGATCCCGGTACGCATTCACGGCATCCTGCCGGCGGATCACAACGGCATGTTGATCGAGGAGGAACCCGGTGACTTTTCAATGCCCGGCAGTTACACCGCCTGGCTGATCGGGATCAGCATCGTGTGGGGGTTGGCCGCCTGGCCATTGTTCCTGCTCGGGCGCAAAAAGAAAAACCCGCTTGGCCAAGCGGAGGATGACACCGACCCGAACCTGGCCGAGCGTCTGCGCCCACTCGTCGAGCAGGCCGCCAACGGCACCCTCGACACCGACGGGCGGGCACGGCTCGAGCGCATGATTTTTTCCCACTGGCGCGAACAGCTTGGCCTGACGGAGGAGGGCGACGTGGCCGGGCTGCACCACCAACTCAAGGCGCACCCCGAGGCTGGCCCGCTGCTGTGCGGTCTTGAGGATTGGCTGCACCGGCCGCCCGGCACGGCCACAGTGGACATCCCCGCCCTGCTTGCGCCGTACCGCCGCATGCAGCCTATCATCACAACACTCAACAGATGACTCACGCAAAAATCCATCCGGCGATTTACCCCCTCACGCTGACCCTCTCCCCGACGGGGGAGAGGGAAAAACAAGCAGTCGAAACGAACAGGAGCGGAGTCTTAAAAGCCGCGCTTGCGAGGCACCCTCTCCCAGCGAGAGAGGGTTGGGGAGAGGGAGAAAGCGGAAAAAACATTACAAGTTGGTGCACGCAATTCAATTGCCGGATTCTTCCATGACTTTCGCCCATCCAGCCGTGTTGCTGTTGCTGGCGTTGCCGGTGCTACTGCTGGTTTGGGAATGGCGCCGGCGCGGCTCGGTGTTGGCGATGCCGTTCGACCACGCCGGAGCCAGGCGCGGTCGCGGGCTTGAGGGCGTCATCAAGCTGTTGAATCTCGCCGCGCCGCTGCTCCTTGCGGTGGCGATCGTGCTGCTCGCCGGCCCGCAGCGACCGCTCAGCCAAGGCAACCAACGAGTGCTCTCGAACATCGAGTTCGTGCTCGACGTCTCCGGCAGCATGACGGCGACATTCGGCGACGGGCGACGCAGCGACAAGGCGGTCGAGGCGCTGCAGGAGTTCGTTGGCCACCGCGAGGGCGACGCCTTCGGAGTGACACTGTTCGGCACCGAGGTGCTGCATTGGGTTCCGCTCACGCAGGACCTCTCCGCGCTCAAGCACTCGGCGCCGTTCATGAAGCCGGAAGCCATGCCTTCGTACATGAGCGGCACGCGCATCGGCCTCGCGCTGCGCTCGGTGTACCGCATTCTCGCCAACCGGCCGGAGGGAGACCGGATGATTGTCCTGATTTCCGACGGGATGAGCGCCGATCTGCGCGGTCAGGGCGACAAGATTGCCGCTGACCTGCGCGGGGCTGACATCGTTCTGTACTACATCCACGTGGCCAGCGGCCAACCGCAACAGGAGGTGTACGACATCGCGGCCCGTACCGGCGGCGAGGCATTCATTGCAGGCGATCCCGGTGCGCTGCAGACGGTGTTCGAGCGGATCGACTCGATGCGCCCAGCCAAGTTCGAGCCGGAAGCACCGATCCCGGCCGACAACTTCCGCCCGTTCGCCCTCGCCGGCCTGTCGCTGCTCGGCCTGCAACTGCTCTCGCTCCTCGGCATCCGATTCACGCCATGGTGATCCAACGATGAACGTTCCTGACATCACCACGGACGCGGCGGCCTTGGCCATTTGGGTGGCGCTGGGCACCGGCGTGTTCGCCGTGCTGGCGGAAGCATGGCACGCACGCCGCACGCGCCGGGTGGCACGATTGGCGTTCGGGCCGCTTGGCCAAGCGCGGCTCTGGACACGCCTCGCGCCACCCATGCGCGTGCTCGCGCTGACCGCGATGGCTTGGGGATTTGTCACGCTGTTTTACATCCGGCCACGCGTGGCAAGCTTCGACAAGATTCCGGAAGGCGGTTACCGACACCTCGTCATCACTTGGGATGTATCGCCGAGCATGCAGCTTGACGACGGCGGCTTCGATTCCGCCAAGCAAAAAAAACGGACGCGTGCCCAGCGCGGCGCCGGGGTGCTGCTATCGCTATTCGAGCGGATTGCGCTCGACCAGGTGCGGATCAGCGTCGTCGCCTTTTTCACCGGGGCCAAGCCGGTCGTGGTGGACACGCACGACCTGAATGTCGTCAAGAACATCCTCGACGACCTCCCGCTCGACATGGCGTTCGACCCCGGCAAAACCAGCCTCATCGATGGCATCGAGGAATCGGTGAAACTGGCGAAGGACTGGAAGCCAAACAGCACCACACTGCTGGTCGTGAGCGACGGCGACACCGTGCCGGACACCGGCCTGCCCCGGTTGCCGCCGTCGATCAACCGTGTGCTCGTCGCCGGCGTCGGTGACTCGCGGCGCGGCGTGTTTATCGACGGCCACATGTCGCGGCAGAACGCCCGCGTGCTACGGCAATTGGCCAAGCGCCTGGGCGGCGAGTACGTGGACGTCAACGACGTGCAAATCCCGACCGCGCAACTGGCCGAGCTGGCCGGCGTTCGCAACCTCGTCGACCCCGGCGAACAGGGCCGCCGCGAGCTGGCGCTGGGCTGCGTGGCCACCGGTGCCGGACTGCTGGCGTTGCTACCTGTCGGCCTTGCGTTCTTCGGGAGTCCATGGCAGGGTGGAGGAGTTCGTCGGGAAAAAAAGGGTTAATTACATTGTAAAAACATGAAAAAGAACCTTCTCATTTTTCTGTGGGCGCTCGCTCCCGTGGCGTTGCTCGCATTCCACTTCGGCCCGGGTCAGGCGGGGATTGCCCGGGAGGAAGCCCGGGCCAGCATCCAGGCCGCGCTGGATTTTGAGGCCGACGAGCAATGGCAACAGGCGATCGACGCCTACAACGACGCCCTCGCCGCCCTGCCGGAAACCGAGACGACAAAGCGGCAGCAACTGCAGCTCGCCCGCGCCAATGCCCGCATCCACGTTGGCGCACTGCCAGAAGCCATGTTCGCAATGGAGCG
>CAYWMH010000201.1:0-4790 GCA_964459315.1 uncultured Verrucomicrobiota bacterium | reverse complement strand
GCACAGGGTTGTTCTTCGTGCGGCGGCTGAGCACCTGCATCACGCGGCGGATTTCGTCGTCGCGCCCGATGATGGGATCGATCTTGCCCTGCTTGGCCAAGGCCGTGAGGTCGCGCCCGTATTTTTCGAGTGCTTGAAACTTGTCTTCTGGGTTGGCGTCAGTGACGCGCTGGTTGCCGCGCAGTTGGCCAAGCGCCTCGAGCGCGGCATCCCGCCGGAGTTTGTGCTGTTGAAAGACGCGGCCAAGCGCTGTACCGCCCTTGGCCAAAAGGCCCAGCAGCAGGTGCTCGGTGCTGACGAATTCGTCGCCAAGTTGCGTCGCCTCGGCCTGCGCGGCGTCGAGCGCCTGCTTCAACTCGGGGCTGAGGTACAGGTCCGTAGTGCTGGCGCCCTGCACCTTGGCCAAGCGGCTGATTTCGGCCTCGAGGTCGGCCTGCAGCTTGGCCAAGTTGACGCCAGCGCGCTGGAGCAGGGCAGGGATGATGCCTTCCTGCTGCCGTGCGAGGGCCAGGGCGAGGTGCAGGCCGTCGACCTGCTGCTGTGACTGTTGATGCGCCAGTTCCTGCGCTGCCTGCAGCGCTTCCTGTGATTTTGTGGTCAGTTTATCCAGTCTCATAATATTTCTTGGTGCGAACCGAGCGGTTCGCTGATTCAATCAGGCTTTATTTATACCACAATTTGGCCGGTTGGGGAACACAAAAAAACCGGGCAAACGCCCGGCTTTGAAAGGTTTTTTTAGCGGAATCAGCGGCGCTCCGAGATGCTGCCCGGAATACCGTGTTCCCAGGGGCGGGGCGTGTTCCACGGCCGGGCCGAGTTGTTTTCGGGATCCGGCCCGATGCATCCCGCTGTCATGCCCAAGGCCAAGCCCACGAAGAGAATCGCGAAGAAGGAGAGGATGGCCCGGGAGAGTGAACGCATAAAAGTGCTGGGTCAGTTCCCGACAATGACGAGGTCGCCGGCCTGGATTTCACCTTGTTTCCAGTCGGGGAGAATATTGGCGATGCTGTGATCCTGCTTGACGTCGAGAATGCGGAGTTTGCCGATCAGTTTCTCGCCGCGGCTCACGAGCAACTCGCCGTGTTCGCGGGCGCCCTCGCTTTCGCCTATGTCGAGCACCACGAAATCAAACTGCGCATCCACGGCGGTGACCTTGCCCTGGAGCGTCCGGGGAAGGGCGACCTTCACGGGGGCACCGGTGTAGCGAGCTAGTTCCGCGCCGAGCTTCTCGATTTGGCCGAGCAGGATCCCATTCTCGGCAAGGAACTGGGCGCGTTGGCTGTCGACCTCTCGGAATGAGTTCAATTTTTGCCGTATCTGATCCTGGGTGCCGTTGGCTTGCTGAAAGAGTCGCCATGACTCGACAAAAGTGGTCGCTTGAACCAACTGGGCCTGCAGTTCTTTTGAGGTAGCTTCGTGCTGGTCTGCTCGCTGCCTTTGCGCGGCGAGTGCCTGTTGAGTGTTACGTAGATTGGCCACGGCGCTTTCTGCCTGAGCTTGGGCGGCGGCCCGCTCGTCCTCCGCTTTTTCCTGAGCTTCCTTTGCACTGGCCAATTCCCCCTCGGTCTCGGTGAGATCTTTTTGGGCAGTGTCCCGTTCCCCGGTGATCGTATCGATCTTACCCTGAACCTCGCTGAAGGCTACGTAAAAAGCCCCGCCCAACGCCAGGACTGTCACGAAAAGTAGTATGCGAACCATGTGATTTACTCCCTAAAAGGCCCGGAAAACTATCCATCCAGTGGGCCGGTGTCAACGGTCTCTTTACGTTAATGCCTGTTTTTTTTTTACCCGGTTTCAGTCTACAGCCAGAGGAACTCGGAGCTGGCCTTGCTCTGCAGGCGCTGGTTCCCGGCCACCATGCGGTCGGCCATGATGTGGCCCAGCGCGAATAGCACCGCTGAGGCCAGTTTTGGCTTGGAATCCATCATGTTCCGGAACGCTTCAGCCGACATGAAGAGCAGATTGCACGGGGTCAGCGCTAGGACATCGGCGGTGCGCGGGGTCTGGCTGAACATGGCCACCTCGCCGATAAAGCTGCCGGACTTAACGTTGGCCAGGGTGGTGTCCTGCCCGGCGATCACGAGCCGGACGCGGGTTTCGCCGGAGAGGATCATGTACAGCCCATCGCCGGGGCTGTCCTTTTTCATGATCAAACCACCTTCCTCGATCTCCATGATGGTGCAGTGGCTGATGAACTGCTCCAGTTCATCTTGGCCAAGCCCGGCCAGTGAGTCGAATTGGCGGAGATAATCGACCGTGATGGAGTCGCTCGCCTGGCCCAGTTCGGTCGGTGTGGGCAGCGGGGCGTGGCTGGCGTGGTAGGCGGCCAGCGCGTCGCCCAGCGGCGGCAGCGACTTGGCCGGTTTCCAGCTGTTGACCTCCTGGCTGAAAACCCAGGTATCCGAAAGCACGCGGCCGTCGGCCACCCACTCGAGCAGCGTCTCCAGTAGCACCGGCCCGTAGACAACGTTGTCGCTAGCCCAGACCTTGTAATGAATCTCGTCCTCGTTGGCTGGCATGGGGAAACCGTGCCCTTGGCCAAGCGCGGTTGCGAGCAAAAAAAACTCAGCGCTTGGCCGGTTCGGAGCGAAGAGTGTTGAGCAGGAGCATCACCGGCGGGCCGCTGCGCTCCCACGTTTGCATGAGGAAATCCGGCACGAAAATGGCCTTTTCCGGGCCGTACATGTAGTTGCCCAGCGCGAGGTCGATGTCGCCGTCGCCGTCCACGTCGCCGGCGTCCATCGTGAGCCATCGGCCGCTGATGCAGGTGCGGAAGGTGTTTGCCGTGAACGAGCCGTTTTTGTTCTCGAAATATACGAAGCTCTCTCGCGGCGACTTGGCGTAGTCGGGGAAGTAGGAGACAGCGGCGATGTCGGTGTCGCCATCCTCGTCGTAGTCGCGGGCCAGCGCGCGGAAGGCGCCGTTGAGCGGCAGGAAGAGCGACTCCTCGAACGTCATGCCGCCGCGGTTCAGGTAGACACGGATGCCGTGGTACGGCTTGGGCGGCGACGGGTACTCGCCGTTGTCGCCGGTGGTGACGACGAAGTCCGGCCGCTTGTCGCCGTCAAAGTCAGTCATCTCGAACGATGAATGGCCAAAAAGCGGGTGGCCCTGAAACACGATCCGAGGGGTGAACACGCCGTAGCCGTCGTTGAGGAACAGGTGCATCGCCTCCACCTCCTGCGCGACCAGGGCGGCGATGTCCGGGTGGCCATCGCCGTTGAAGTCGTACACCGCAGTGCTGAGCGTGCCGGAGCGCGGCAGCAGGATTCGCTCTGTGTAGCCGCCGTCCGCCTGTTTCTCGAACCACGAAAGGCGGCCGATGTTGTTGCCGTACATCGAGACGATCAAGTCGGTGCGCCCATCGGCGTTGAGGTCGGCGAAGTTGGTGTGCGTCGGGCGCGGGATGCTCGGCAGCACTGTTTTCTTCCGGACGAACGCGCCGTTTTCGCGCCGGAGCAGGGCGAGTTCGCCGCGCGGGATGTCGGATGGCGTGAACGTGCCGATCATGGTCAGGAAAAAGTCGCCGGCGTTTTCCGCCAACGCCACCGGCACGTTGCCGACCTGCAGCGACTCGACCCAGTTGCCGTTCGCGTCGATCACGTCGAGGAATTTTCCCAGACCGTCCGAGTGGTAGACCTGCCGGCGCGCCTCGTCGATGCTCACCATGTTCACCGCGCCCACCGTGCGGCGGAACCGGCTGGGCCTGGAGGTGAACTGCTTCAGTGCAAGCCCGATCGGGGCGACCGGTTTCTGGGGCAGCGCCTCCTCCGGGGCCTTGGCCTTGTAATATTCGAGGATGGCGAAGTAGTCCGGCTTGGTGATGAGCGGCACCCTCGTGAACCGTCCGCTCTTCCACAGCGCGTCCGCTTCCGGGTGCTGGTTGACACTCTCGGGCGAGAGCCCCAGCCGGATGGCCATGCGTGGCATCACCTGTTCGGTCCACGTTTTTTTATCGAGCAATTCCGGCTCGGGGAACAGGTGGCACCCGATGCAATGCTGGCGGGCCAGCAGCTCCGCCTTGGCCAAATCCACCGTCTCGGCCGCATGGCCAAGCGCGAGGCAGCCCAGCCAGGCGAGCGCGGCGGGCAGCAGTGATGGCCGTTGGAGCCGAAAAATCACGCGGCCATTAAGCCCGCTTGGCCAGGGGCAGGGCAAGCTACTTGAGTTTTGGCACGACGGTTTTTTTCTCAAAACCATCCGCGAGGAACCTTTGCCTTTCTGGATGACGGCGTGGCCCTTGTTTTCGAGTTTTTCACGGTTCGCCTTGCCGCCGCCGGGGTACTTCGGGTTGATTTGGCCATCGCTCTTGAGCGAGCGCCAGTACGGCGTGATGCGCTTGCGGCCCTGCCGGGCCTGCTCGTCGGCGGCGTGGGCGGCGATCCACGAGAAGATCCCGGTGGTCATCGGGCAGGCGAAGTCGGTCTGGTGCATTTTGGACAGGGCAGTGCGTAGCGCGTTGATGGTGGTGAGTCTGCCCTTGGGCACCTTTTTTATTAGTGAATCGACCTCGGTCGGTGCCAGGATGACGAAGCGACCTTCGCCAAATTTCTTCGAGAATTTGCCGTCGCCGCTGTCGCCGTACTTCGGCAAGTCCTTGGAGTCATTGAGCTTGGCCGTTCAATTGACACTGACCCGCTTTATCGCCATGACGGGAAAAGCGTGGCCAAAAGGAACAGAAATGCAATTCACCCCCCCCGAAAAAAACATTGCCGGTCGCTGGTTTTTGGCGAACATTTTCTCCACGTTAAACAACTCATGAAAAGCAGAAGCCATTTTTCCGGAGCGGT
>CAYWMH010000200.1:4604-4815 GCA_964459315.1 uncultured Verrucomicrobiota bacterium | reverse complement strand
CGTTCAGCATCATTTTTTCCAATGTTTGGACGATTATGCTGCTGTTGTGGGTGGCGTTCGGCATCCCGCTTGGCCCGGACGGGCATCTAGTGTATCCGCCGACAAATTGAGTTTTTAGGGGTTGCGGCGCGTTTGGCGAAGCGGTAGTTTTTTGGTACGCAAATCTGATCATATGATGAATGTAACAAAACAAGACAGACAAAGTGGCTTC
>CAYWMH010000200.1:0-4594 GCA_964459315.1 uncultured Verrucomicrobiota bacterium | reverse complement strand
ATCGCCATTCTGGCGGCCCTGTTGTTGCCCGCCTTGGCCAAGGCCAAAGACAGCGCACTTAAGGCGGTCTGCTCCAACAACATGAAGCAGACGATCATCGCACTGTCCCTGTATCGTGATGACAACGAGGGGGTTTACCTGAAGGGCCGCGGCTGCGCGCCCGCATCAGGCGGCAACACTCAGAACAATAACATCGTCCAAAAATGCCTGAACTGGAACGAGGTGACGTTGCTGACGCCGTACAACATGGCGACGAAACAACCCAAAGGCTACAACGAGAGTAAAGATCCGTACACGCTCAGGGGATACAAGTTGAGCAAGTCCTTCGGTTGTCCTGGCTTAAAATACAATGGTAATTTTGGAACGATGTCAAAACAGGGTTATACAACGAATCCCCTATTTCCGGCTTGGGAAAAACAATACCCGCAGATGATTCTCGGCTTCCAACATTTCGGAGGTGCGTCGCATTGGCAAAACTCAAAGGGCCGATTCCGGGCGCGGAGCCCCCACAGCTCGGGGCAGGACAGCCCTGAGATGGTGCTGGTGGCCGACTTGGTCGGGAGGATCGACGGCAAATGGGGCGGAGGGCGTCCCACAGCCTACGGCGGCTACCCGGCCCACAAAACCAACAAGGGCCTGCCCACCGGCGGCAATCAGGGAAACGCCGACGGCTCGGTGAACTGGTATCGCTTCCAGCAGATGTACTTCGTGCACAGCTGGAATACGGGAGCACGCCAATATTATATTTACCAGTCGGAGCTGGGTGAAATGGCGGCCAAGGGCGGGATTGTTCCGGCCAAGATATGAGCGGAAGCGGCTCCTCGTTGGTAAAAAATGGCGCAATCGCGGCGGCCGCCGTGGCCGCCGTGGGCCTGCTATTCTGGTCATGGAACTCCAATATGGCGCAAGCCCCGGTCGAGATCGGGTACTACTGCCTCATCTGCAAAAAGAGCGACAACATCAGCGTGTACCAGGCCAACTGGCGCCAATATCCGCGCGCGATGAGCGACTCCGTCCTGTACTGCGTTCACTGTGAAAAAGGCCCCGCCCACCCAACCAATGAGTGCGAAAAGTGTGGTGCCGTTTTCATCCTGCACCTCTTCCAGAAAAACGATGAGTTCGGCAGCCCCGCCTGTCCCAAATGTGATGCCGACTACGGCCAGGTGGCCAAGGCCAAGGGTTTCGACCTGATGCCCAAGGCGCTCAATCCCTGATTCCCCCAAAATCTTGCTGGTCAAACGGCGCGTTTCCCCCGACTCTCAGCGCGCATTTTGACGATGTTTGCAGGCACTTACACCGCCCTGGTCACGCCGTTCCGCAACGGGAGCGTTGACGAACAGGCATTTAAAAAACTGATCCGGGAGCAGATACGCAGTGGGGTCGACGGAATCGTCCCCGCGGGCACCACCGGCGAGTCGCCCTCTCTTGGGTTTGACGAGCACATCTGGGTCATTGAGCTTGCCGTCCAAACGGCCAAAGGTAGGGCGAAGGTGCTGGCCGGCACTGGCGCCAACTCCACTGCCGAGGCGATCCACCTCACCCGCGCCGCCGAGGCGGCCGGTGCCGACGGGTCGCTTCAGGTGGCCCCCTACGACAACAAGCCGTCACAGGAGGGGCTGTTCCAGCATGTCAAAAAGATCGCCCGAGCCACCCGGCTGCCGATCATCCTTTATAGCATCCCCGGGCGCTGCAACATCGCCATTGAGGTGCCGACCGTCCTGCGCTTGGCCAAGGCGTGCAAAAACATCGTCGGCATCAAGGAGGCTGGCGGCGACGCCGACCGCGTGAGCCAGCTTCGCGCCGCGCTTGGCCAACGGTTCACCATCCTGAGCGGAGACGACGCGTTGACACTGCCGTTCATGGCCGTCGGCGCCAATGGAGTCATCAGTGTGGCCTCCAATATTATTCCAAGACAGATGGCCAGAATGGTCGACGACTATGCCTGCGGCAAAATCAGCCAGGCGCTCAAGCTTCACCAAAAGTATTACCCAATGTTCAAGGATCTGTTCATCGAGACTAACCCTGTTCCGGCCAAGGCCGCTCTCTCCATATTAGGCAAATGCGAGGAGCAGTACCGCCTGCCGCTCTGCAAAATGTCGAGCGCCAATCGCGTCCAATTGGCCCGGACACTCAAGGCCTGCGGGGTACTTAACAGATAACAGCCATGACCAAGGTAATCATCAACGGAGCCAACGGCCGGATGGGCGAGGCGCTGCTCCGCTGCGGCGAGGCCAATCCAAACATCGAAATCGTCGCCGGGATCGATGTCGGCGACGACTTGGCCGAAGTGGTCGGGCAAACGGATGCGGTGATCGACTTCAGTTTTCACGAGATCACCCGCCCCACCGCCGAGCTTTGTGCCGCGCATAAAAAGGCGCTCGTCATCGGCACGACCGGCCATTCCGCGTGCGACAAGGAATCGGTGCTAAAACTTCAATCGGAAATCCCCATCGTCTGGGCGTCCAATTTTTCGACAGGGGTGAACACGCTGTTTTGGCTCACTCGCAAGGCAACCGAGGTGCTCGGAACCGACTTCGATCTCGAGGTTGTCGAGATGCATCATCGCCTCAAGCGCGACGCGCCCAGCGGCACTGCTGCTACGCTCGCGGAGATTTTAGCCGAGGTGCGGAAGGTGTCGCTCGAAAAAGAACTGCGCCACGGCCGTGACGGAATCGTCGGCGAGCGGACCGATTCCGAGATTGGAATCCACTCGCTGCGAGGCGGCGACGTAGTCGGCGATCACACCGTGGTGTACGCCGGAAACGGCGAGCGACTTGAGTTGACACACAAAGCTGCCAGCCGCGACACGTTCGCCAACGGCGCGCTGCGCGCCGCCACCTGGGCCTGCGGTCAGGCACCCGGCCTGTACAACATGGAAAACGTCCTCGGCCTCAAGTAAGACCTTGAAATGAAAACACTCCACCGAGTTTTTGTAGCCTGCGCGTTGGTCGCGGGCTTTTTAGTGTTCGAAGCGCAGCTCGTGGCCAAGCGGCCGAATATCCTGTTCGTCATCTCGGATGACCAGTCGTATCCGCACGCCTCCGCCTACGGCTGCCGCGGGATTCGGACGCCAGGCTTCGACCGCGTGGCCAAGCGTGGCGTATTGTTCCGCACCTGCATCGCCGGCTCGCCGGGATGCAGCCCAAGCCGCGCCACGGTGTTGACCGGGCGTTACCACTGGATGCTCGAGCACGCAGGCACACACGCCAGCAAGTTCGACTCAAAATACGCGACGTTCCCGGATCTGCTCGAGAAGGCCGGGTACTGGGTCGGCTACACTGGCAAGGGCTGGGGGCCGGGGAATTACCGGGACGGCGGTTTTGCGCGGAACCCAGCTGGCCCCGTTTTTTCATCAAAAAAGAAAAATCCACGTATCAGCGGCATCTCCTCAAACGACTACACAGCGAATTTCGAAGATTTTTTGAGCCAGCGTCCCGACGACAAACCGTTCTGTTTTTGGCTGGGCGGGCACGAGCCACACCGGAAATTCGAGAACGGCATCGGTCTCAAGCAGGGCAAAAAACTCAGCGACGTGGACGTGCCGGCCTTCCTGCCGGACACGCCGGAAATCCGCAGTGACATTCTGGACTACTACGCCGAAATCGAGTGGTTCGACGCGCACCTGGCCCGGGCGTTGGCCAGGCTCGACGAACGGGGCGAACTGGACAATCCGCTGGTTAGCGTGACGTCAGACAACGGGATGGCCTTCCCCCGGGCCAAGGCCAACTGCTACGAATTCGGCGTCCACGTCCCGTTGGCCATCATGTGGCCAAGCCGCGTCAAAGCCGGACGCGAGGTGAGTGACCCGGTTGGCTTCGTCGATCTCACGGCGACCATCCTAGAGGCGGCCGGGGTGACGCATCCCGCGCTTGGCCAAGCGGAGTTGGCCCCGGTCGGGCGTAGCATGATTGCGTTGCTTGAGTCGGGCAGCTCCGGCCGGGTGGAGCCGCAGCGGACACATGTGTTCAGCGGGCGCGAACGCCACTCCTCCTCCCGCCACAACAATTTGACCTACCCGCAGCGCTGCCTGCGCTCGGAACAGTATCTGTACATTCGCAATTTCAAGCCGGACCGCTGGCCGGCGGGGGATCCGCAAAAGTACGATTCCCCCGACAAACTTGGCCCGATGCACGGAGGCTACCACGACATCGATGCCTGCCCGTCGCTCACGTTTTTAATCAAGAACCGGAAGCACTCAAAAATAGCGCGGCACTTCCACTTGTCCGTGAACAAGCGGCCCGGCGAGGAGTTGTACGACATCGCGAGCGACCCTGCCTGCCTGAATAACCTCGCCCTCGACCCAACCCACTACAAACTCACCCAACTGCACCGCGAGCAAATGAAGGTCTTCCTGAAAAAAACCGGCGATCCCCGCGCGCTTGGCCAAGGCGACCTCTGGGAATCGTACCGCCGCTACAGCCGAATGCGCTCCTTCCCAAGGCCATAGCCCGGTAGCCAAGCGCTGTTGCGCTGATTCCTTAATTACCGGGACTGACCCCGTCCCTGGTGAAGGTTCAAGGCATTTCGAGCGCACATATACTTATAACCCATCAGGGTGAACGTAATAGTAGGCTTCGGAGTTATCGTCGTAGAT
>CAYWMH010000199.1:0-4846 GCA_964459315.1 uncultured Verrucomicrobiota bacterium | reverse complement strand
GGCCCTGCTGGCCGCTGTCACGCTTGACCTCCTCGTTGATGAGGTTGATGACGTCCGACATGGCCCGGATGGTGCCGGTCTGCGCCTCGAAGGTCACCTCGTCGGTCTGCGGCTTGCCGAGCAGGTTATCGGTGATCTCCATCGAGTCGAAGGTCTCCTGCAGCGGGTCGAGCATGGCCGGCTCGGTGGTCTCGAACTGCATGCGGTTCAGCTCGAGCATCGAGTCGGCGTGCATCTCCATCACCCGCTCGATCCCCTTCGTGTAAAGATCCGCCTCGCCCTTTTGCTGCTCGAGCAGGACGGTCTGTTGCCGGTGCTGCAGCTCGCTCTCGCGGAGGCGCAGCATGGAGAAGAGCAGCTTCATCAGGTCGTTCATTTTTTGTTCACCACCCTGGCCACTGCCCTGGCCGCCGCCCTCGGAATCCTCCTTGGGCGGCTCGAGTTTCTTGGCCCACTCCTCGAACCGGCCGGACCAGTTTCCGAGGTTGCGGATGGCCAGCATCGAGATGTTGGCCGCGATCTGCTGCTCGATCTCCTCGAGTGCCTCGCCGGTTTTCTCCGTTTCCATCTCGCGGCTTACCTCGCCGTACTGGCCCTTGCCGGTGCGCTCGTAAAAGCGGCTGATCTCCCCCTGCAATTCGACCGCCCTCTCATGCGTACGTCCCTGCGACTTGGTGAGCCGGGTGTTGGCGCGGGTGTGGCGCTCCGGCAGATCGTCCGGCGTCAGGCCGATGGTTTCCTGGATGTTGTCCCTGATTTTTTTGCGCAACGCCAATTCCTCCTTGCTGATTTTGCGCAGCCGCTGGGCCAAGGTCAGTGCCTGCAGGTTGTCGAGGTCGTTGTTGACCTTGTCCTGCAGGTCGGCCAGCTCATCGAGCGCCTCCTCCTCGTTCTCGAGGGCCTCGGCGAGGTTCTCCTTTTTCTCCTGCGGGTCGCTGCTCTGCTGCGCTTGGCCAAGCTTGGACTCAGCCTGCTTCATCTGCTGGTCGGCCAGCTCGTTCATTTGCTGCAGGTTCTGCGCCCAGTCGCGCAGCGTCTGCTCATCGAAGGCCGGGTTGCGCATCGCCTCCATCAACGCCTTGGCCCCCTCCTCGGCCAGGTCCTTCAGTGCCTCGGCGTTGTCGCGCTGCTCGTCGGCGGTTTGCTCAATCTTCTCGTCCGTCTTCCGCTTGGCCAGAGTGTCGTCGTCGGCCTTGGCCAGTTCGCGGGTCTCCTCGGCGATGTCCTCCTCAGTGCGCGACACCTCCTCGAGGTTTTCAAGGATGTCCTCCAGTTTTTGGCGCACCATCTCGGCGTGGTCCTCGGTGCCGAGGATGTGCAGCCGGTACGGCATCGTGCGGCTTGGTTCGCGCCCTGGCAGGTGGTCGGTCGCCCAGACGGCCAGCTCAACAGTGGTGTCCTTTCCGATCCCAAGCACAGCCGGGCTAAAGTGGAAGCCGGTCTCGAACTCGGTTTCCTGAGTGCCGTTGGCCAAGGCGGTCAGCGTGCTTGCGGTTTGCAACCGCGACTCCTCCGCTTGGCCAAGCGCGCGCCACTCGACGCCGGCTTCCTTCACACCGAAGTCGTCGCGCACGGTGGCATTCAGCTCAAGTACTTCGGTCTCAAGAATGGCCAAGTCGCGGCCCAGCGTGCCGAGGTCTGGCCGAGGCGCATCGTCGTCGGTCGCCTCGACGTTCAACTGCCACGCCGCCGCACCGGCGAGGTCGTGCTCGTCCCGCCAAGTGAAGGCAAAATGCGCCGCGCCACCCACCTCGTGCGCCGGGCTGGAAAAATGCTCATTGCGGATGCTCATCGGCTGGGGCACCTCGTCGATCGCCACCTGCGCCTCGTTGAGATCGCGAGAGACGCGGCCCCGGAACGACACCGTGCTGCCGCGCAACACCGGCAGGTAGGCCGCCTGCACCGTCTCGGTCTGCACCGGGTATTGCAGGTAGTCCGGCAGCTCGATGCGGGCGTGCAGCTCACGCATCGCCGGGCGCTGCACCGGGCGGATCGCGACCGGATGCCGCGCGTCGCCGACCTTCACCGTCAAGTCGCCCTCCTCGACCTGCCCGGGGATGGCGAAGCTGATATTCGTGCCGGTGATGTCGGCGCGGATCGGCTTGTTGTCGTTGAACCGGGCCGAGCCGGTGCCGGGCCGCCAAAACGAGCGGTACTCGACCGCGCCGCCCACGGCAAACGGCGCGCCCCGCGCCACTACCTTTTCACCGGGGAAACCGGCGAGCTGCACAAGCGTGCGCCGCGGCTTGTCCGCCAACGGCAGGCCCCACCGTTGGAGCGCGTTCCAGCCGGCCTCCGGGATGAGCGCCCAGGCGACCGCCGCCACCCCGATCAACGCGGCGGCTACGATGGCCCGCCGCCGGGCCGGACGTGGGTTGACGGTCTGCTTGAAATCCAGCTTCAAAGCCTCGCCGGCGACCTGCTCGATCGCCGCCCGGTACAGCGACGGGGAGAAAATAGCCGGGCGCTTGGCCTCGTCCGCCAGTTCCACGATGCCGAGCAGCCGGTCGCCCAGCCGCCGGTACCGCCGCTGCACCAGCTTGGCCAGGGCGCGCGTGTCGCGCCGGCGAAACACCCAGCGGACAAGCCCCCACCCCACCGCGCCCAGCGTGCTGCCGATGCCGGCGGCGAGCAGGCCCAGCCGCAGCCAGCCCGGGCTGTCCCACAGGCGGTCGGAGAAAAACAGGACGAGATACGCGCCGAACAAACCGGCGGCGGCGAGGCAGCGCGCCATCGTGGTCTCCACGCGCAAAAGCCGACGCCGCACCACGGCGAATTGCTGCTGCAACGCGTCGGGGATGGCTTCGCGGGAATGTGTTTCCTTGTAGCTCATGCCGGCCGATTGACGGCCGCAAAGTTTAGCCGCCCCGCGCCCCGACGCAATGCGGAATTGCCCGCCTTGCCGGGCACGATGGGGCGTTTAAAGAACTTGATGTTTTATAAAACCGGGCCGAAATTACTCTCTCAACCGGAGCTGGCTTATGCCTGAACACAAAATCCACTGCCCGAGTTGCGACCAGCACCTCGCCATACCGGAGGAACTGGCCGGTGAAAAGATCGACTGCCCAGCCTGCAACAAACCACTGACCCTCCCCGACTTCGCCCACGCCTTCGACGAACCGGAGGAAGAGCCGGCCGGGGAGACCCGGAAAACACCCGCGCTGAACGCGGGCAGCGGTGCCGGCGTGCTGCTCATCGGCGGCTTGGGCGTGTACCTGCTGATGGGGCCGGGCGATTCCGCGGACGAACCGGAAGTCGCAACACGGCCCGCAACCCAGACCATCCCGCCCAGCCCCGGACCACAACCGGGAGCGAATCCCGACGCGGAGATGGATCTAAGCGATCTGTTTGGGATGGGGATGATGGATACGGATGAAGAGATCAAGGCCATCAACGAGCGCTTGGCCAAGGGCGAACCGCTTGATCAATACAACGAGTTTGGCCAAACCGAACTGATGATCGCGGTCGAGGCGAACGACCCCGGCTTGGCCAAGCGCCTGCTGGAACGAAGCGTCAACCTCAATGCCACGAAGAAAAATGTCATGGAAATGTTTGTGGGTCTGGATCAGACGGCGCTGCATCTGGCCGCCTTGAACGGCAACAGGGAGTTATGCGAACTGTTGGTCGAGGGCGGGGCGGACATCAACCAAAAGGACAAAGCTCAATTTACTGCTTTGGACAACGCCTTGTTGGAACTTGAGAGCGACGAGCCGGAAACGGAAAAACAGAAGTACGAGGCTGTAGTCGCCTATCTCAAGGGAAAAGGCGGTAGCAGCATGACTACGGAACAGCGGGATCAGGCTATGATTAAGCTCGGGACAGAGCAGGCGCAAAAAATGTGGATGGGAATTGATTATGAAAAAATGGTAAAACAAATCCAAAAGATTGAGCAGTATGGACTTGGACCTAATGACGATATTGAAGGATTTTCAAAAGAAGTGCAAAAAGCCTTTGAGATGACGATGCCAGGGATGATGCCGTACGGCATGGGGATGAATCCAGGGATGATGAACCCCTTCGGCATGGGGATGGATCCATTTGGGATGGGGATGATGGATCCGGAGGAGGAGATCAAGGCCATCAACGAGCGCTTGGCCAAGGGCCTGTCGCTCAACCGATACAACGAGTGGGGTCAGACCGAGTTGATGATCGCCGTGGAGGCGGACGACATCGACCTGGCCAGGCGGTTGCTGGAAAACAAGGCCCACCCCAACGCCACCTCGAAGGACGGCCAATTGGACACTGCCCTGCACCTCGCGGCCATGCAGGAGAACAAGGCGATGTGCGAGTTGCTCCTCGACAAGGGCGCGCGGGTAAACAAGAAAAACAAGATGGGCTTCACCCCGCTGGACGCCGCGCTGTATGCCAACGAAATGCCGGGCTTCGGCGGGGCGCCGCCGGAACCGTCGGCAGCCGGGCAGGCCACCGTCGCCCTCCTCAAGAGCAAGGGCGGCACAAGCATGACGCCGGAGGAACGGGCGAAGGCCAATCCCGGCATGGGAGGCGGCATGATGCCGGGATTTCCGGGTGGGATGCCGGGATTTCCGGATCCGTTTATGCCGCCGGGGGGCAACCCCTACGGCGCTCCCAACAGGAATCAACCGCCGACACCCCAGCGGCCGTAACAAGGCCAGGCGCAAGGCGGGCCAAGGTGGCGACCGATGGGACGGGCGTTTTTGTCTGTTTTTCCATTCCGCCAGGGATACTCTTTTGCCGAAACAGCTGATGAAAGGGTCAAGGGCATTCACGCTGATCGAGCTGCTGGTGGTCATTGCGATCATCGCCAGCCTGGCGTCGCTGCTGCTGCCGGCGTGGTGACGGGCCAAGTGGAAGGCCAATCAGGTCT
>CAYWMH010000198.1:0-4863 GCA_964459315.1 uncultured Verrucomicrobiota bacterium | reverse complement strand
AGAACGGAAGCCTTCCAAGCTTCACACGTGGGTTCGATTCCCATCGCCCGCTCCATCTTCCTTTTCACTCCCATATCCGACCAACCCTTTTAGAAACGATTATCTCCGGAGATCTGCATCATTTGAGGATAAAAAACAGAATCCATTGGACTCTTTAAATAAGTTCGACCTGCCACGGCTCCTCCGATACGGTTCCCACACGCATGAAATCCCTGACACTGTCACTCTCGTTTTTCCTGTCCATCGCTCTTCAGGCGGCCGACAAGCCGGCGCACTCCGCCGTCACCCCCGAGCCCCGTGACGGCGACTGGTGGATCAAGCGGCACTCCTCCTTCAACCAGCGCGTGGCCAAGGGCAACGTCGACCTGATATTTATCGGCGACTCGATCACACATAGCTGGGAGAGCGGCGGCAAAAACGTCTGGGCGAAGTATTACGCCAAGCGAAACGCCGTGAACCTCGGTGTCAGCGGCGACCGCACGCAGCACGTCCTGTGGCGGCTGGACAACGGCAACATCAAAAACATCAGCCCCAAGGTCGCCGTCATCATGATCGGCACGAACAACTCGGGCGAAGGCCGCAGCACCGCCGAGGAGATGATCGACGGCGTGACGGCGGTCGTCGACAAGCTCCGCGCCAAGCTGCCCAAGACGGAGATTTTGTTGCTCGACATTTTCCCGCGCGGGCAACGCATCAACGCCCAACGCGGCAAAATCCTGCAGGTCAACCAGGTGCTGTCCCGGCTCAACGCCCGGCCGCACGTGACCTTGCTGCGCATCGGCCAAAACTTCCTCAGCCCCGACGGCTCCATCGCCAAGGAGATCATGCCGGACTTCCTGCACCTCACCCCGAAGGGGTACGCCATCTGGGCCAAGTCGATCGAGTCGACGCTGGCGCGCCTTATGGGCGAATAACCCGGCGCACCCGCGCTTGGCCAAGGAGGCAGCCCGTTGACTGAAGCAACCCAACCAGACGGCTTCAGCAACTCGCTCCAACTGTTTGACTCCCTGCACTGGATCGCGCTTGGCCTGTCGCTAACGGCCATTGTAGGGGTGCCCCTCATCGGCCGTTGTCTCTCGCTGCAAAACCGCCGCCGCGTCGTCTGGGCGCTGATCGTTTTCACCGCCGCGCAGGAGATTGTCGACTACGCCAACCGCGCCAGCTTCCGCGATCTGAACCTGATTCAGGACCTGCCGCTGCACCTCTGCAACTACGGGCTGCTGATCGCCGCCATTGGGCTGCTCACACGCAACCGGTTTTGTTTTGAGTTCGCCTACTACGCCGGGATGACCGCCGTGTTGCAGGCGCTGCTGACGCCGAACTTTGACGACCTGAAAAACCTCACCGAGTACGTGGTATACTTCATCCACCACGCGCTGATCATCCAGTTCGCCCTATGGAACCTCGTCGTGGACCGGATGCTGCCGGGCCGCGGCGCGGTGGCGCGGACGCTCCTCTGCATGGTCGCCTTGATGCCACCCATCGCCCTCATCAACTGGCTGACAGACGCCAACTACATGTACCTTTGCACCCGGCCGGAGGTGGACAACCCGCTCCTGTTCGGCGCATGGCCGTGGTACATCGGCAGCGTCCTGTTCATCGGCTGGGCACTTATGCTCGTCGCCGCCATGCCGATGGTGTGGCTGCGCCGCCGCCGCGCAAAATGATCAAGCTGCTGATAGCGCTTTCGCTGTTCGCCGGCGTGCTACCGCGCTTGGCGGCCGAGCCGAGCGGCATCGACCACTCGCGGCTGCTCGTTTACCGCAATGCAGCCGGTGGCGAACTCCCCGTCAAGACGCCCGCCGATTGGGCCAAGCGACGGCGGCAAATCGTCGACGGCATGCAGCAGGCGATGGGGCCTCTCCCCAGCCGTACCGCCCTCCCGCCGCTCGACATGCGCGTGCGCGGCCAAGCCGACGGCGACGGCTTCACGCGGCTGACCATCGACTTCGTCACCGAGAAAAACGACCGGCTCCCCGCCCTGCTCTATCGCCCCAAGGCCAGGCACCTGGCCAAGCTTGCCGGCATTCTCGCGCTGCACCCGACCTCGCCGCTGGGCAAGCATCGCGTCACGAAGGAAGGCGGCGTCCCCAACCGCGCCTACGCCTACGAATTGGCCAAACGCGGTCATGTGGTCATTGCCCCCGACTACCCGCCGTTCGGAGACTACAATTACGACTTCGAGTCAGACGACTACGTCTCCGGCACGATGAAGGGCATATTCAACCATATGCGTTGCGTCGATTTGCTGCAGTCGCTGCCGGAAGTTGACCCCGGGCGCATCGGCGCGATCGGCCACTCGCTCGGCGGACACAACGCGATGTTCGTCGGCGTGTTTGACACGCGCATCCGCGTCATCGTCTCGAGCTGCGGCTGGACGCCATTCCACGATTATTACGGCGGAAAGATCGCCGGCTGGACCAGCGACCGCTACATGCCGCTGCTCAAGACGCGCTACGCGCTCAATCCTGATCGCGTGCCGTTCGATTTTTACGGGGTGGTCGCCGCGCTGGCCCCGCGTGCGTTCTTCTCCAGTTCCCCGCTGCGCGACAGCAACTTCGACGTGCGCGGCGTCAAGAAGGCCATCCCCAAGGCGCGCGAAGTTTATCAACTGCTGGGCCAAGGCGAAGCCCTGCAACTCCGCACCCCCGACTGCGAACACGATTTCCCGCCCGCAATCCGTAAAGAAGCCTACCGTTTCATCGAACAAGCGCTTGGCCAGGCGGAGGACCACAACGATCAGGAGACTCCGAACTGAGTTGAGGCAGGGGATATCCCTGTCCCCGCTTGTGCGCTTCGTTTTTCATCGGGGACAGGAATGTCCCCGCTCCATTTTGGCGAGCCCCACTTGGGCAGACGCTGCGTGATGAATATAGCATTGACTATAATGGTCATAAATACAACCCTCCCCGCGACCGACCCAAATGCGTAACTCGGCCGATTTCAGCCGGGAACCGGAGGATGCCTTGAACGATATTTTCATTAGCTACGCCCATATCGACAACGAGGCGTTGACCGAGGAGGACAAGGGCTGGATTTCCCAGTTCCACAAGGTGCTCGATACCCGCGTGGCGCAGTTGACGGGCGAGAAACCGCGCATCTGGCGAGACCTGAAACTCGGCGGCAACGATGTATTCGACCAGGCCATCGTGCAACAGTTCAGCAACGCGCGCGTAATGATTTCCATCATGTCGCCCCGTTATCTCAAGTCCGAGTGGTGCATGAAGGAATTGAGGCAATTTTACAACAACGCCTCGTCCGCCGGGGGGGTCTCGTTCGAGAATAAGTCCCGTATCCTCAAGGTGGTCAAGACGCCGTTTGAGACGAACGACGTCCCCAACGAAATCCGGAGCGTGTTCACCAGCATTCTCGGATTCGAGTTTTTTGAAGTCGATCCCGATACCGGGAAATTCAATGAGTACAACGCCACGTTTGGGACCGAGGCGAGGCACAATTATTTCTCGAAGATCTTCGATCTTGCGCATGAAGTCAGCCTGCTGCTCAAGGCAATGCACAACCGGGAAACCGGAAATGGAGATTCCGCTATTTCGGCAGCCGAAACAAAAAAAATATTTCTCGCCACAACAACCAAGGATCTCCAACCGGAGCATGACCGGATTTACCGAAACTTGATCGAGCGCGGTTATCATATTTTCCCGGATCAGCCGATGCCGCTGGTGGGGGCGGAGTTCAAGCAGGCCGTCCGCGAGTATCTGGAAAAGTGCGACGCGAGCATTCACCTCATCGGCACCAGCTACGGGATGGTGCCGGAGGGTGAGGATCACTCGGTCATCGACATTCAAAACTCGATCGCCGCTGAAACAGCCTCCACCCAGGATCTGCACCGGTTTATCTGGATGCCCCGGGACCAGACGGTCACAGAGTCGCGGCAGGGATCGTTCATCAACGAGCTTCGTAACAACCCCCAGACCTACGAAAGTTCGGATTTTCTGGAGGACTCATTCGAGAACCTGAAATCACTCGTTCTCGACCACCTCAAGACCGAGCCAAAGCCGACACCTCCAGCGGAAACATCTGACAACGTTTCGACTGACACGAAAACCAAGAGCGTCTACTTGATCTACCCTCCGGATGACGAGGAAAGCGCGGCACCGGTCGAGGACTACCTCTTCGACAAGGGCCTCGAGGTCGTTGCCCCGGAGATCGAGGGCTCCGAGAGCCAGATCGCCGAGGCGCACCGGCAGAATCTCAACTCCTGCGACGCGGTAATCATCTACTTCGGCTCTGCCAACCGGTCCTGGGTGAACATGAAACTGCTGAATGTCCTGCAGTCTCCCGGCCACGGGAGACCGGCGCCTGTCGAGCACAAGCTGGTGCTCATCGCCCCGCCGGAACATCGGCACAAGGAGCGATTTCGCACCCACCAAGCCGAAGTCCTGCAGGCGCCGGACACCGCCCAGCTCGCCGCACTCGATCCATTCATCAACTCCATTTTAAGCGCCTGAATCGACGATCAAACCATGAGTAACCCCTTTCCCGGACTCCGCCCCTTTCAACTCGAGGAAAGCCATCTCTTCTTCGGACGCGAAGAACAGACCGGCCAACTGCTGGAGCGGCTGGGCAGCACCCGATTTCTGGCCGTGGTCGGCGCCTCCGGTAGCGGCAAATCCTCCCTCGTCCGCGCCGGCCTGCTGCCCCAACTTTACGGCGGCACCATGGTCAAGACCTCCGTGCACTGGGAGATCGCGATAATGCGGCCCGGCGGTGACCCCATCACCAACCTAGCCCGTTGCCTTGTCGATGCCGACATTTACGAGGACGATACCGATGATAAGGTGCAGCTGCTCCGCACCATGCTCAGCCGCAGCGGTCTCGGCCTGCTGGAGGCCTACCGGCAGTCCG
>CAYWMH010000197.1:0-4876 GCA_964459315.1 uncultured Verrucomicrobiota bacterium | reverse complement strand
CAACTCAACGACTCGGCGTTCTTTTATCAGGCGGAAAGCTCGATCGCGCTTGGCTTTGGCTTTCGTTGCGGGTTTCTCGGGCTGCTGCACCTGGAGATCATCCAGGAGCGGTTGCGGCGCGAGTTCAACATGGACATTATCGCCACCTATCCAAGCGTGGTTTACAAGGTGGTCACCGTCCGGGGCGAGGAGACGGACATCGACAACCCGGTCTACCTGCCGGAACCAAACTTCATTGCCACCATCTCCGAGCCGATGGTGAAGGCGTACCTGATGTGTCCCAACGAGTACATCGGCGACATGATGAACCTGACTGGGGAAAAGCGGGGCATCATCCAGGAAACCGAGACACTGGACTCCGGCCGGGTTATTCTGATCGGGCGAATTCCGCTCAACGAGATTCTGATCGACTTCCACGACCGGATCAAGAGCATCACACGGGGTTACGGCTCGCTGGACTACGAATATGACGGTTACGAGCCGGCCAAAATGGTCAAACTCGACATGCTGGTGAACGGCGACCCGGTGGATGCATTCTCGCTGATCACGCACCGTGACAAGGCCGAGCAGCGGGGCAGGGCACTGGCGGCCAAGCTCAAGGAGGTCATCCCGCCCCAGCAATACAAGGTGGCCATTCAGGCGGCCGTCGGCGGCAAGGTGATCGCGCGCGAAACCGTGAGCGCGCTCCGGAAGGATGTCACCGCGAAATGTTACGGTGGAGACGTCACCCGCAAACGGAAACTCCTCGAGAAACAAAAGGAGGGGAAAAAGCGGATGAAATCCATTGGCTCCGTGAATATTCATCAGCAGGCATTCATCGAGGTTTTGAAGGCGTAAGATGTATTTTGTTCGTTGGCTATTGTTCAGGCGGTTCCGGATGGCGGCAGAGCTTCGCCATCAGGCAGCAAAGCTGCTGAATCACCAGAAGGATCTTTTATCGCCCGAGGCGGTTGAGGAACTTCAGGGCGCCATCGCCGACCTCCGGGTGATCATGCGTTCCGGGTTCGACCGAGCCAAGTTGGACGAGGGGATCGCCAGTCTGGAACAGGCCGGCAGCCGCAAGTTGATCCCATACCGCAACCCGGGCATCCGCGAGAACGTGGAGGTGTTGCTGTTCGCTGTCGCCATCGCGATGAGCATCCGCACCTTCTTTTTTCAGCCGATGGGCATCCCGACCGGCTCGATGCAGCCGACGCTGTACGGCATCACCGAGGGCAACCTTGGCCAAGCGGAAGAGGTTCCGAGCGGGGTCGACTCATGGGCACAGCGTTTGTTGGCAGGGGTGTCTCATTACCACCTAGCTGCAGAAGGCAACTGGCAGTTGATGCGCGTTGAGCCACCGAGAAAATCGTTCCTGTTATTTAAGAGGCAGCGGCTGGTCTTCCGCGATCTTGACACCAACAACGAGGTGATCCGGGACATCAGCGCTCCGATGAGCAGCACAGACTCAGCGTTAGGGCAAGGGGGTGTGTATGAGGGAAACCTGGGCAAACACATCCTCAACCCAAACCGCAATTACACCTACAAGCCGGGGGAAGATGTCGTCAAGATGCGACGGGAATCTGGTGATCATCTCCTGGTGAATCGTGTCTCGTATAATTTCCGCAAACCGGAACGGGGCGAGATCATCGTGTTTGAGACCAAAACCATCGACGGCATCAACCAGGATTTGTTTTACATCAAGCGCCTGATAGGGTTGCCGACCGAAACTCTGTCCCTGGGCGACGACAGACATTTAATCGTCAAGAACGACACTTGGCCCGAAGGCCAACGACTGGACGCATCCCATCATCCGTTTGAGTACATTTACTCATTCGACGTTGGCGACAATGTTCAACCACCACGTGACAGCCATTTCTCCGGTCACACAAACCAAAAAGCCTTTAATGAGTACCTCCAGCAGGAACGTGAACGAATAGCCAACGACAGAGGCGTCCACCGAAGTCAGATCGCGTTAACCTACTCAAGCATCATTTCGCCACTTTACATGGACGAGACATCGAAATTCGAAGTACCACCAAACAGATATGTTGCCATGGGCGATAACACCGTCAGCAGCAAAGATTCAAGAGATTGGGGCTCATTACCGGCAGAGAACATATTTGGCAAAGCTTCATTCATTTATTGGCCATTCCTGGGTCAAAACAGCCGCACCCGACCAAATCGATTTGGCTGGGCATTTCAATAAATAGCGCGCAATATATGTTATATTTATTTTATATGCCCGATTTATCCTCTCTTTACTGATTCCTCGTGGGGGCCTCATTATTAACTTTACCCAATGGGCTGGAAGTCGTTGTACAGCGAGACAGTTCGGCTCCTGTTGTGTCGGTTCAAGCTTGGTGCCAAACCGGGAGCATTCACGAAGGCAAATGGCTGGGTGCGGGGATTTCCCATGTACTCGAACACATGCTGTTTAAAGGCACGAGTCACCGCACCGGTCTCGAGATCGATCACACTATTCAGGACGCTGGCGGTCATATGAACGCCTACACGTCTTTTGACCGTACGGTGTATCATGTCACGATCCCCGACACCGGCGCGAAGATTGCCACCGAGGTGTTGTGCGACATCATGCAGCACGCCACCCTGCCCGAGGATGAATTGGCCGGTGAACTGGATGTCATCCGACGGGAAATGGAGATGGGCAACGACGACCCGTCTCGCCGCTCCGGGCGCCGTTTGTTTGAGACCGCCTACACAAAGAGCCCGTACCAGCACACGGTCATTGGCTACCGGGATATTTTCGACAAACTGACCCGCGCCGACCTGCTCGATTACTATCGGGATCGTTACGCCCCGAACAATTGTTTCTTTGTCGTTGTCGGCGCCATCGATCCGGATGAGATCGTGGATGGGATCAGCAGCGCCTACAGCGACCAACCGGCGCGCCCCCTGCCCCCGGTGCCGCTGGCTGCTGAACCAAGACAGGTAGCTGCTCGTGAGACGATCGACGAAGGGCCGTTTGAGCATGCGCATTTTCATTTTGCGTGGCACGTGCCGGATGTCCGCCATGACGATATCCCTGCGCTGGATCTCCTCTCCACCCTGCTCGGTGGCGGGCGAAGTTCACGGCTTTACCGCGAGGTTCGCGATGCCAAGGCGTTGGTGCATTCCACTGATGCCTGGACGTATACCGGCGAAGAGACCGGCTTGTTCGGGATGAGCGCCGTGGCCGACGCGGACAAGCTTGGTGAAGCGCGCGAGGCGATGCTTGCGGAGATGCACCGTTTCCACGACACCCTCGCCGACGAGTCGGAACTTGCCAAGGCGATCAAGCAGTTCACCGCCGGTAACCTGTCCGCTCTAAAGACCATGCAGGGCCGCGCGGCCGACCTGGGCTGCAGTTGGCTCAGCGCCGGCGACCTCGACTTTTCCCGCAAGCAACTCGATGCCGCGCGCTCTCTCACGCCGGACGCCCTGCAGACCGTGGCCAAGCGCTATTTAACCCCGGAAAACGAGACCTTTTACGCCCTGACGCCAACCGGCACTCAGGCGAAGACGAACGCCCAGACGCTCTCTCGTCGCACGACAGATGTTGAAAAAATCGAACTGCCAAATGGACTTCGACTGCTGCTCAAGGAGGACGATCGTCTGCCGTTTGTGCACTTCCGCGCAGGGCTGTTGGGTGGCGTGCTCTGTGAAACGCCCGCGACCAATGGTCTCACCCGGTTGATGAGCCGCTCCATGCTCAAGGGCACGGCCAAGCGCACCGCTTCCGGGATTGCCTCCGAGATCGAATCCGCCGGTGGCAGTATCGAATCCTATAGCGGTAACAATAGCCACGGCTTAAGCATCGATATTCTTTCCAGCGATGCAGCGCTTGGCCAAGCGGTGTTTTTCGATGTGCTCCTTTCGCCTGCGTTCGAACAGGGTGAACTGGAGCGCGAACGCACAGCTCAGTTGGCTGCCATCAGCCAGCAGCGCGATCACCTGCTCGGGAACACGCTCAAGAAACTGCGCCGCCTGCTGTTCGGTGACACCGGGTATGGGCTGGACAACCTTGGCAATACCAAGGCAGTCGAGTCGCTGGATCGCGGACAGGTTCAGGTGCATCATTCAACGCTCACCGCGCCGGGCAATGCCGTGCTGGCCGTGTTCGGCGATATCCACGCCGGCCAGGCACGTGAACGGATCGAGACCGCCTTGGCCAACTGGAACTCCCCCGCCCCGCCGCTTGGCTTGCCGGCCGGCGGCGCGGCCGATGGGGAACGCCGCAACATCGAAATGACCGGTAAAGAGCAGGCGGTTGTCACGCTTGGCTTCCCCGGCTGTACGCTTGATGACCCCGACCGATGCGTCCTCGACCTGATCTCCGAGGCCCTCAACGACATGGGCTCCCGGCTATTCCTCAAGATCCGCGAGGAACTGGGCTTGGCCTACTACGTCGGCACCCAAAATTTCACAGGTCGAGTTCCCGGTTGCTTTTCGTTCTATGCCGGGACTGCCGCCGACACCGCCGAGCAGGTGGAGACGGAATTGCTCAACCAGGCAAGGTGCCTTGCCAGCGACGGCTTGACCGAGGATGAGTTACATCGGGCCAAGGCCAAATTGATCGGCCACAAGAAAATCGCGCGGCAGGATCTGGGCAGCGTCGCCTTTGCCACCTGCATGGACGAATTGCTCGGGCTTGGTTACGATCATCATGCTGATGAAGATGCACGGATCCAGGCCGTCACGCTTGAGCAAGTTCAACACGTTTCTGCCCGTTATCTTGGAGCTGACATCTTCGCTACCGCCGTCTCGTTGCCTCGAAAATAACCACCCTGCCCCCTTGTTGCTGGGCCTGGGATATGCTTAGCTTCGTCTGTCTTATGACACCGCTTTGGGGGCGTACTGGATATCGACCAGTTGGATACGTTCTCGATTGCATGCC
>CAYWMH010000196.1:1728-4924 GCA_964459315.1 uncultured Verrucomicrobiota bacterium | reverse complement strand
CTCGTGTCAAGCTTGGGAAGCTTGCGTTCTACCATTGAACTACACCCGCATTGAAAGGGAGACGGATTGTCCGGCTGAGCCGGGGGTTTGGCAATGTTTTTGTTTCACGGCGCGGGCGGCTCGAGGGTACGGATGATTTTGCCGTTGCGATCCCAGGCGTAGACGCGGCCGTTGTCGGCGCCGCCGTACAGTTGCTGGCCGTCGGCGGTGGCGGCGAGGCAGTGCAGCAGGTCGGCGGCCTTGGCCCATATTTTGGCGGGGCTTTTGCTGGTTTCGTTGCAGAGGCGCAATGCCCCGTCGTCGCTGGCGGTGATGAACTCCGCTTTTTTCTCCGGCCAAGCGATGGCGGCGACGTTGCCGGGGTGGCCGGTCACGAGGTTTTTTTGTTCGCGCGTTTTTGTGTCCCAGATTTTCAACTCCTTGTCCGCGCCGCCGCTGGCCAGTAGCGCGCCGTCCGGCTTGTAGGCGAGCGAGAGCACCGGCGAGTTGTGCGCCTCGATCTGCATCAACGGCCCGCCGTTGGCCAGGCTCCAAAACCGAACCAGCTTGTCGGCGCCGGCGGTGGCCAGCGTTTCGCCGTCGGGCGCGAGGGCGAGGTCGAAGACCGTTCCGTCGTGCGCCTGCCAAGCCCGGCGCTTGGCCAAGTCGGCGACATTCCAAAGCGCAACCTCGCCCGCTTGGCCAACGGCATTCGAAGCGGTGACGAGTGCCGCACTGTTGGCGGTGAACGTCATTGCCGAGACGCGCCCCGGTAGGTCGGCGATCTCCCCGGCGGGCGACCCGTCGGCGGTGTTCCAAAGCAGCACCTTGCGGAAGCCGCCGGTGGCGAGCGACTTGCCGTCGGGGCTCCACGAGATCGACTGCACAGCGTCGCGGTGGCCGGCAAGCTTGGCGAAGGGCGGATTGTCTTTGTCGGCAAGGTTGTGGATGGCGACGAGGCTGCCGTGTCCGGCGGCGAGTTGTTGGTCGTCCGGCGAGAGGGCGATGGCAAACACCGGCCGGTATCCACCGGGCAGTTGGCCCAGCTTGGCCGGGTCGAGCCGCTTGGCCTCGATGACCAACTCGGCGGGCAGCCACTCGGCCCCGGCATCGATCCATTGGCCAAGCGCGGCGATCTGTTCGTCGTCCAGTTGCTTTTTCGGCGGCATGTGCGGATCGCTGTCGGGCTCGAGGAACCGGATGATGCGGCTCTGCGCGGCTTGGCCGGGGAGGAGTGCCGGGCCTTCGCCGCCGCCCTTGAGCGCGAGCGCGCGCTTGGTGAGGTTGAGGTCGCCCTTGGTTTTTTTTGCGTTGTGGCAGCGGATACAGTTGTCGCGCAGCAGGTGCATCGCGCGTTTGACCGCATCGGCATCGTCGGGTCGCGCGCTGCCGGGCCAAGAGGCTGCAACAGCCAATGCCAGCCTGGCCAAGCCGCCAGCTGTGAGTTTGTTTGCGAACCGTTTCATGCGTGTGCGGGCATAAACTCCGCTAAACCAATCGGTACGAGTCTGCGATGGTTTTTATTCACAAACCCCTTTTCAGATTGGCTCATGAACGACGCGGGGGCACGGTTCGCCCGTCGGTTAAGCAGCCACTTGGCCAATTTTTGCAAAGCGAACTGAAATATGGAATTTGATCTAGTCGTCATCGGAGCCGGGCCGGGCGGGTACACCGCCGCGATTAGGGCGGCGCAGCTCGGCATGACGACGGCCATCGTCGAGAAGGGCAAAACCCTCGGCGGTACCTGCCTCAACGTCGGCTGCATTCCCAGCAAGGCGCTGCTCTCGTCCACCGAGCTGTATCACGAGGCGCAAAAGCAGTTCGCCGTGCACGGCATCAGCACGGAGGGCCTGTCGATGGATGTCGGCAAAATGATGAAGCGCAAGGACGGCGTCGTTCGCAAGATGTCGCGCGGCGTTGACTTCCTGATGAACAAAAACGGCATCGAGCGTGTGGTTGGCTTGGGCCGCATCGCCGGGCCGGATGAGGTGGAGGTGACCGGCGACGCGGGCCGGCAACGGCTCAAGGCCAAGCGCATTTTGATCGCCACCGGCAGCCGCGTCGCCGGCCTGCCGTTCATCGAGTTCGACGGCGAAACAGTCTTGAGCAGCGACGACGCGATTGCGCTTGGCCAAGCGCCGGAGTCGATGGCCGTGATCGGCGGCGGCGCGATCGGGCTGGAGCTGGGCTCGGTCTGGGCGCGGCTCGGCACGGCGGTGACAGTGGTCGAGCTTTTGCCGCGCATCGCCGCGACGTTCGACGACGACATCACGCAGGCGCTGCAAAAACTGCTGCAACGACAGGGGCTGAAATTTCATCTCGGTAGCGGAGTCGAGTCGGTCGAACGGACAGGGGGCGGCATCCAGCTAACCGCGGCCAAGGGCGATGAAAAACTCGTGCTCGAGGCGGAGAAAGTGCTCGTCGCCGTCGGCCGCAAGCCGAACACGGAACGTCTCGGCACATCCGAGGCCGGCGTCGAACTCGACGAACGCGGCTGCATCAAGACTGACGCCGAGTGGCAAACCAGCGTGCCGGGCATTTACGCCATCGGCGACGTGGTGGCGGGGCCGATGCTGGCGCACAAGGCCGAGCAGGAAGCCATCGCCGCCGTCGAGCGCATGGCAGGCAAGCCTGGCAGCGTGAATTACGACGTCATTCCGTCGGTGATTTACACCGCGCCGGAACTCGCCGCCGTCGGCCTCACCGAGGCGGAGGCCAAGGCGAACGGCAATGAGATCGCGGTGGGGACGTTTCCGTTTCAAGCCAACGGGCGCGCTGTCGCCGGCGGGCATGCGGACGGCTTGGCCAAGGTCATCGCCGACAAGGCGGCCGGCCGGGTGCTCGGCGCGCAGATCCTCTCGGCCAATGCGTCGGAGCTGATCGCCGAGGCGGTGTTGTTGATGGAACTGGGCGGCAACGCGGAGGACTTGGCCCGGACGATCCACGCGCACCCGACGATGTCGGAGGGCCTGCGCGAAGCGGCCCACATCGCCATCGGGGAACCGCTGCACACCTGACGTTTGGCCAAGCGCGGCCAAGCGCAAATGCGCACGTCGCCGTAGTAGATGCCCTCGCTGGCGTCGCACTTGGTGCACTTGAGCGCCTGGCGCGCTTTATCTGTGGCTCCCGTCCCCTGGAGCACAAACGCTCGGACCTGCCCACGCCCCGCGAGTTAGGAGGCGAGCAACGCAGCGCTGAGCACTAGGAACCAACCTCG
>CAYWMH010000196.1:0-1718 GCA_964459315.1 uncultured Verrucomicrobiota bacterium | reverse complement strand
CGGCGGCGGTCGTGGCGGCGGGGGCCGCCGGCTTGGCCGGGTCGTCTGGCTTGTATTTGCCGGCGGCACCCTGGTTTAGGATGTCGATCACCATCGTGGTGAGGTCGTTTTTGCCGGTGTTGAAAAGGACGGTCGGGGTGCGGGGCAGCAGCACGTCCTGTGACGAGTCGATGACGAGATCGTAGCCCAGCTCGACGGCCTTGGCGCGGATGACTTCCTGAATCTCGTCGAGGCGCCCCTTGCGCAGCCGCCGGGTCTGGTCTCCGAGGGTTTTCTGTGCGTTCTTGTTGAAGTCGATGATCTGTTGCTCGAGGCGCTTGAACTCGGCGAATGTTTCCTGCGCCTTCTTGAGATCTGCCGCCCTTTTTTCTTCGGAATTGGCCGGATCCTGGGCGCTGACGTTCAGCTTGGTGTATTCTTCCTGTAGCAGGCCCAGATCCTCCATCATGCCGATCCGGGCCTTGTCAAAGTCGGCCCCACGCTCCTTGAGTTGGTCGTTGGAGAGCCTGGTTTTCCAGTAGCTGTCGAAGGTCTTGAGCAGATCGATGGTGGCGATCTTGAGCGATTCCTGCGCGGCGGCGGTTCCGGCGAGGCAGGCGAGCGCCAGCGCGGCGGCGGCCAGCTTGGGCATGGTTAAGCGTGTCATGATTGGTTTTATGTTCATCAAGTCAGGTTAAAAATTGCGGGTGAACCCGACCCCGAAGTGGAACTCCCCGCCTCCCTCGGCGTAGTCAGGCTGGGTGATCGGGATGCCGTAGTCGAGCCTCAACGGCCCGAGCATCGGCACGACGAGCCTCAGGCCGATGCCCCAGTTGTCGGCGTAGTTCGAGAACTCAAACTCGTACGGATCCTCATACACCATCCCGATGTCGTAGAAGGCAGCCACGCGCAACTTGGGGATGATCGGGATGCTGTACTCGATCGAGCCGAGCCAAAAGCTGCTGCCCCCCAGGGTCTCGATGCCGTCGGTGATGACCGGGGTCCAACGGTTTTTCCCGTCGGGGGTGATTTTCGGGACCTTTTGAAACGGGTTGTCGATGTAACTATTTTGAACCGGGACGAACTTCTGCCCCACCGCCTCGCCGGCCTCGTTTTCCACGTTCACGTAGTAGCCGAACTGGTCGTTCTCGACGCCGGTTTTCCAGGTCTGCATCCGCGGGCCGATGTCCCGGTAGTCCCACCCGCGCAGCGTGCGGCCTCCCCCGAGGAAGAACCGGTCGAAGTACGGCACGCGCCTGCTGTCGCCGAACGTGTCGACGACGCCCAGTTCGCCGTACACCTCCCAGATGTGGCCCTCGGCGAAACCGGGAAAGAAATGGGCGGAGTTGATCTCGAGGCGGTATATCTCGGTATCCCCGCCGAAGGGGCCGCCGGCGATCTCCGCGTTGGCCCTGGTGAGATGGCCTCCGCTGGGCAACAGCGCGTTGTTCAGGGTATCGTGGGATAAGAAGAGGCCCAGCTTGGACACCAGCCGGTTGTGGTTCAGTTCGGACAACTCGCCTTCCTGTATCCGGGCCGTGTCGTAGGTCCAGTCGAACGGGTTGGCGGACAGGCCGTCGGGATAGCCCTTGGCCAAGCCGTTGATGAGCATGTCGTGCTCCGACAACATGTCGGAAAAGTAGGAGCGGTCGTGAATGCCAATGGACTCAATGGTATAGTTGACCCCCGCGCTGATGCGGTCGTTGAAGATTCTCTGCGAGTAGCCCAGCCTTGTGCCG
>CAYWMH010000195.1:0-4947 GCA_964459315.1 uncultured Verrucomicrobiota bacterium | reverse complement strand
TGCTCGGGCAGTACTGCCTGCACGACAGTGAGACGGTCAAGGCGCTCGAGAGCCGTAGGGTGACTCGCGTTGGCGGGCTGATTGCTGCTGTGCAGCGGGGCATCTCCCGGCGCACCAACAAGCCGTACGCCATCGCAACCGTCGAGGACCTGAAGGGCACATTTCAGGTACTCTGCATGAACGAGAATTATGACAAGTACCAGGAATTGCTCCTGGTCAACCGGACCTTGCTGGTCATCGGCGAGGCCAACAACAGCGAAAGCACACCCAAGATTTTCCCGCAGGAAATCATCCCGCTTGACGACGCCCCGGCCAAGTTCACCCGGCAGGTGCAGTTCCGAGTGAATGGCAGCGAGCTTGGCCCGGAAAAGATGGAGGCACTCCTCGGCTTGGCCACGAGTCATACCGGACGGTGCCCGTTGTTTCTCCGTGTCCGGCGGGAGAATGGGCGGCTGGTTTACCTCGACACGAGCGACCGGTATTTCGTGCGTCCCTCGGAGCAGTTGCGCGCCGAGGTAAACGAACTGCTTGGCTCGGACAGTTACTATGCGATGGTCGACACCACGGTGCCGGAACCGGCCAAGCGCCAATGGCCGCGCAAGCAAACCAACGGCGGCGGAGAGTGAGCGGTTCGCCAAGCGGCCTGCTAGGGTCGCGGGAGCATCAATCAACGACCCACCGCTTGGCCTTCAGTTCGAAGCGGGGGAGGGCACCCGGCTCGACGAGCGTTACCGGCACGCGTAGCGACAACGACTCCTGAAACGCCTTGGCCAAGCGCTTGGCCAAGGCGCTATCATCCCCATCGACCGGCTCCACCTCGGCGCTCATCTCGTGGAGCGCCTCGTTGCGGCGGATCGTCATCCGGTACTCGGCAGCGCCCCCGTCGCTACGAACGATTTCCTCGACCGCGCTGGGGTAAACATTGACGCCGCGCACCACGACCATGTCGTCGGCCCGGCCAAGGATCCCGCCGCGTAGCGCGAGGTCGAGCCTGCCGCAGGCGCACGGAGGCTCGGCGGCGGTAACGAGATCGCCGGTGCGGTACCGGATGAGCGGCGAGCCGTGCCGGCCCAGCGTGGTCAGCACCAGTTCGCCGGTCCCGCCGGTGACGATTGGTCCGGTGGTCTCGGGGTCGATGATTTCCGCTAGGTAGGCCTGCTCGAGCACGTGCAGCACGCCGGCTTGGGCCGGGCATTGATACGTTACCGGACCGACCTCGGTCATGCCGTGGTGGTCAAATACTGTTGCGCCGGGCCACGCCTCCTCGATCCGCGTGCGCGTGGCGGGGATGCTGCCGCCCGGCTCACCGGCGACAATGATCGTGCGCACCGGCGACTGGACCAGGTCGATCTCTTCCGCCTTGGCCACCTCGGCCAGCCGCAGGGCGTATGTCGGCGTACAGCAGAGGACGTTGGCCCCGTGGTTGTAGATAGCCCGCAGCCGCGCCGCGCTGCTCAAACCGCCGCCGGGAATGCTCAACGCGCCGAGCGCCTCGCCGGCCTCGAACGCCAGCCAAAACCCGATGAACGGCCCGAACGAGAAGGCAAAAAAAATTCGGTCGTCGCCGCTCACGCCGGCGGTGTGAAAAATATCGCACCAGTTGTCAATCATCCATTGCCAGTTCTCCGGCGTGTCGAGCCACTGCATCGGTGCGCCGCTCGTGCCGCTGGTCTGGTGGGTGCGCGTGTAACGCTCCACCGGGAAGGTGAGGTTGCTGCCGAACGGCGGGTGGGCGGCATGGTCGGCTGCGAGTTCCGGCTTGGTTGTGAAAGGACAGTTGGCGTGAAATGCGCCGAGCGACTCGATGGCGGCGTCCACGTCCGCTTGGCCAAGCTTGGCCTCGTAAAAGGCGTTGGCCGGCCGAACCGCCGTGAGCAACTTCCGCAGCTTGGCCAACTGGACGCGCTCCAGTTCCTCACGACTGCTGGCGGGCGTGCGCGACATTACGGAGTCGGGGACGCCTTGGCTTCGGCGGGCGGACCCGGCTTGGGCGCGTGCTTGGTGACGAGGTAGCCGCCGAGCGCCGCGAGCAGGATGCCGAGCACGAACGGCCACTGCACATTGGCCCAGCCGTTGTTCTTCGTGGTGTTGACGACAGCGTTCACGATCGGCGCCCCGGCAAAGATGATCGACATGACCACCGGCACGTACACCGGTGGGTTCGGCGACGCACCGAACGCAAGCAGCACGCCCAGCGCGCCGATTGCCCCGAGCGTCCCGGCGATGAGCGACCATTGCCAGCCCTTGGCCGGGTAGGCCCAGAAATCAATCGGGCCACCCTGCAGCTTCAGGATGACAATTGGCGCTATGACGGCGGTCAGGAAATAGGCCAGACCAACCCAGAGAAAGGCCATGATGCGGCCGTGCTCGGGGTCTTTCATGCTTGCGGAGCCGGTGTGCATACAGACACCGTAAGTGCCCCAGCAGACAACCGTCATCAATGCCCAGACGTACCAAGGAATGGTGCTCATAAGTCGCGGCCAATGTAGTGGCCCGACGCTGGCAATACAATCGCTATCGCGCTTGGCCAAGCGCGGCGAAGTATTCGCGCGCCTTGGCCATAACACGTGGGGAAAGGATCAGGGTAGAAACAATTGTCGGCACCGCCATCATGCCGAACATGATGTCGAGGAAGTTGATCAGGTCATCCAGCTTCACGATCGCCGAGACGATGATGCCCGCGAGATAAAACAGGATCATCGGGATGCGCGCGCTTGGCCCGAACAGGAACATCCCGCACTTGGTCACGTAGTAAGAGAAGCCGATCATCGACGAGAAGCTAAAGCAGATAACGCAGAGTAATAGAAGGTAGGGGCCAACATTTGGAGAAAAGATCCTGTAGGCTTTTTCAATCAGCATAACGCCGGAGTAGGAACTGGGATCGATTTTGCTTGTGAGATCATCCGGTGTGCCGAGTGTCTTGTCGGGTCCGCTCGAAACAAGAAGGAAACCATTCTTGCCATTTTCTGCTGAGGTGTCATATTCAATGGGACGCCCCCAGGAATCACTGAGGTGGAATGTTTTATAATAAGGTTCCTTGTTGTCGGAGTCATCGTTGACAATTGTCAACTGGGCTAAGCCTTTTGTACTGACCGGCAAAGAGCCGGTGTCTTTGGAGTATTGAACGATGCCATCCTTTAGTTTCGAAATGCGATCCACCGTGACCCCTTTTTTCCAAACGCCTGTGTTGATAATCACCATTCCAGTGATTGTGCAGACAATTAGCGTGTCGATCATCGGGCCCAGCATGGCAACCAAGCCCTCACGAATCGGTTCCTTAGTTTTAGCTGCGCCATGCGCCATGGCTTCTGTGCCCATACCGGCTTCGTTCGAGAATGCCGCGCGCCGCACACCGGTGGAGATGACTGCCCCAAGTACGCCGCCGGTGACTGCTTGGCCGGTGAAGGCATCTCTAAAGATCAGTTTAAATGCCTCTGGTATTTGGTTTGCATGTGTGATGAGGATCACCAACGCACAACCGCCATATAGTACCACCATGAATGGCACAAGCCGGGCGGCGACTTTGCCAATTCGCTGAATGCCGCCAAGGATCACAACACCGACTAAAACTGCCAACAATACTCCGAACAGTCCTTCGCCAAGCGTGGTGACATTATTGCCAGAGTCGACGAACCACTCGTTCGGTTTGAGGAACATTTCGCCGACAATGGCAGTAAGTTGATTGGATTGAAACATTGGTAGACAGCCGAATAATCCGAAGAAACAAAAAGCCATAGCAAGCGGTTTCCACTTGGTGCCGAGTCCCTCAACGATGAAATACATCGGGCCGCCCTGAACCCGGCCGGTGTGATCCCTGCCACGGTACATGATGGCTAGACTGCAGGTGAAAAACTTGGTGGCCATCCCGACCAGCGCGCAGACCCACATCCAAAACAGCGCCCCCGGGCCACCTTGGATCACCGCCACCGCCACGCCGGTGATATTGCCCATTCCGACCGTTCCAGATAGCGCGCTGCAGAGAGCCTGAAAGTGATTGATTTCGCCTGGGTCGTTGGGGTTGTTGTATTTGCCACGTAGAATTTGAATCCCGTGCCAAAGATACAAAAACGGTGTGAACCGCGAGTAGATGGTAAAGTAAAGCCCGCCCCCTATCAGTAGATACAGCAGTGGTATTTCCCAAAGCCAACCCGAGATTGACTCAAGCAATTGCGCCAAGCTAAACGAATCGGAGGATTGTTCCATTGCTCATTTGCTGGTGAGGATTTTACGGCAGGCCGACTTGAGATGTTTCAAGTGTGCCGGACTCTTGGCCTCAAGGTAGCAGCGGATCACCGGCTCAGTGCCGCTAGCCCGGAAACCTACCCACTCGTTGTCCGGTAGCAGGAATTTAAAACCATCGGTGGTGATGAATTGCTGCACGGCGAATCGCCCGATCTTGTCGAAACCACCGTCAAGTTTTTTCAGGATTGCCGTCTTCTCGTCGGGCGGTACGGCAATATTGATTCGGTCTGTGTGAAATTCGCCGATCTGCTTCTCGAGATCGCGCAGGATGCGGCCCAGCGGCTTGCCCTCCATCGCGACCAACTCGGCCATCAGTAGGCAGGCGAGCACGCCGTCCTTCTCCGGGATGTGGCCTCGGATGCTCAGGCCGCCGGACTCCTCGCCGCCGACGATGATCGGCTCACTCTCCATCAGCGCGCCGATGTGCTTGAAGCCGACCGGCGTCTCGTGAACCTTCACCCCGAGCAATTCCGCCACGGCATCGACCTGGTGACTCGTCGGCACGGTGCGGACGACCGCGCCCCTGATGCCACGATTTTTGCAGAGGTGATATAGTGCCAGCGCGAGCACCTGGTTGGGCGTGAGCCAGGTGCCGTCGCGATCGACGATGCCGAAGCGGTCGGCGTCGCCGTCCAGCCCCAGCCCGAGCCGGGCCTTGCCAGCGCGAACCAGCGCCGTGGCTTCGCGCATCCCCTCCGGGCTTGG
>CAYWMH010000194.1:0-4975 GCA_964459315.1 uncultured Verrucomicrobiota bacterium | reverse complement strand
CCATCCCCATCGGAATCTTTAAGTAGTGGATTTGTGTTGTAGTCGTAGATTTCTTCCCCGTCTTCCAACCCGTCGCCATCGGTGTCGGCAACATTGGGGTCAGTATTGTGCGTATTAACTTCGAGGTTGTCATAAAGACCATCCTTGTCTGTGTCTGTCGTTTTGGGATTACCCGAATCTTGTGCATGGGTATAAACAGAAAGAACAAAGGTCAAAACCAAAGCAATGAACCGATTAACCTTCATTTGGAGTAGGGCTCCTTGCTGTTCCATTCGAAGCCTCACCTGAAACAGCAAATCTATTCAGCCATCGGTTTCAAAGCAACTCCTCGGCTAGCTCTGGCGGGCGGGCGATAACGGCCCGGCGGCCTTTCACCACGATCGGCCGCTCGAGCAGGATGGGGTGCGCCGCAATGGCGGTGAGAATGTCCTCCTCCGGCGTGTCCGGCGAGAGGCCCAGTTCAGCGTATTCGTCCTCCCCGGTGCGCAGGAGGTCGTGTGCCGGCACATTGAGTTTCTTCAGCAAGCCGGCCAATTCAGCTTGGCCAAGCGGCGCATTGAGATACTCCACTACCTCCGGTTCCTCTGCGTTTTCGCGCAAGATGCCAAGCGCCTGCCGGCTCTTCGAGCAGCGCGGGTTGTGGTAAATGATCATGGCTTTTTTTCGGCCTGGAGAAGGTGCCGCACCCGGTCGTACTCAGGGTTCACGCAGTTGGCGCCCCAGCGCTTGAGGGTGGCGAGGAGCCCGGCGTCGCTCTCGGTCGCCTGGCCTTGATCGCCGGTTTGCTTAATCCAGTCGGCGAGCAGCGCGCGGTGTTGCTCCAGCGCGCGGCGATGACCGGGGTCGTTGGCGAGGTTGTGAATCTCGTGCGGATCATTGGCGAGGTCGTACAGTTCCTCGGGCGCTTTTTTCGGGCCAAAGAAAATCAATTGCGTTTCGTTCATCCCGCCGTTGGCCATCATCTCGCGGAACTTTTTGGAGACCGGCCACGGATCCTTGTAGCTCGGCTGCATGAACGGCCTGTCGGTAAGATAGTTTCGCAGGTACTTGTAACGTGGGGTGACGACGGCGCGGATGCGCTCGATGGTGTAGTCGCACCGGTCGCGCGCGGCGGTGACATACTGTCGTGGCTGATATTTCTTCGCCAAAAAGTCTGCGCCCTCCATGTGCGTGGGAATGGCCATACCGGCGGCGGCAAGGCTCGCCGGGGCGATGTCGATGCCGCTGATCAAGTCGGTGCGAACCTGCCCGGGCTGGACTCCCGGCCCGGCGACGATCAGCGGCATGCGTATGCCGCCCTCGTAAAGGAATTGCTTGTGGCGGTGCAGCTTGTAGCCGTGATCGCTGAAACAAAAAATCAGCGTGTTGTCGTACAGCCCATCGCGCTTGAGCGCCGCGATGATCTGCCCGATCTGCTCGTCGGTCTTCAGCAGACAATCGTAATGGTGGGCGATCTCCTCGCGCACAAGTGGAACGTCCGGGTAATACGGCGGCACAGGCACCTTGGCGCGATCGACCGTTTTCACCACACGCCGGCCAAGCTTGCCGCCACGTAATTGGATCTGCCCGAAAAACGGCTGTCCCGGCTTCCGGTTGCGCCAATAATTCTTGTTGCTGTTGGGGCTGTAAAACTCCTCGGCGCTCCACTTGAAGTTGTAATCATCCTTGCCGGATTGGTTGAAGGTGAAGTAGCCGGCCTTCTTCATCATCACCGGCAACGGCTCCACGCCCTCGGGCAGGCGGATGTCGTCAAACGCCTTCCCCATGCTTTTGCCGCGAAACGTGGGCCGGCCGCTGCGGTGGTTGTGGATGCCGAACGTCGTCTGCATCGCGCCGACGATGATCGCCGAGCGCGTGGCCGAGCAGACCCCGGCCGGGGTGTAAAACCGGTCGAACCGGATGCCCCGCTCGGCAAGCCGGTCGATGTGCGGCGTCTTGATGAGTTTCTCGCCGTAGCAGCCGAACCAGCCGCTGACGTCCTCAAGGTAAATCCAAAGGATATTAGGTCGCTCGTTTGCCTGAGCTTGGCCAAGCACGAGCAGCAGCCCCAATATGGAAAGGATGCGTTTCACGGCGGCGGAAGATGCCACGGGCCAAGAGGCCGGGCAAGCAAACGCGCTTGGCCAAGGTTGTCTTCAAAGCCGGAGTATGCTTTGATTTGGCCGATGAAAAACGCAGTTATCACGGGCACCTTGGTTTTCGCATTGGCCGGCTGCGGCGGCGGGGAACACCCCCCCGGCCCAGCCGCCACGGCACCCACTCCACCTGCCGTCCCGGTGACGCAAACCGAGCCGGTGATCCAGGCGGTTGGCCAAGCCAACATCAACCCCCAAGCCAAGCCGGCGGCCAACGCCTTGCCGCCGGCCCAACTCGAACCGATCATGAAACCGAAACAGGATGCCGACACAAAAATCGTCAAGACCGACGCCGAATGGCGGGCGCAACTGACAGCCGAGGAGTACTACATCCTCCGCCAGAAAGGCACCGAACGTGCATTCTCCGGCAAATTTGATCATCATTTCAAAGATGGCACCTATACCTGCAAGGGCTGCGGCACACCGCTGTTTCTCTCCGGAACCAAGTACAACTCTGGCTGCGGTTGGCCTGCGTTTTACGACTCGATCAAGGACACCATCGACACCGTCCCCGACACGAGCCACGGGATGGTCCGCATCGAGATCACCTGCAAAAAATGTGGTGGCCACCTCGGCCACGTTTTCGAAGACGGCCCCAACCCAACCGGTCTGCGCTATTGCGTGAACTCCGCATCGATGGGGTTTGTCCCCACGGAAAAAAAACCGGAAGCGTCCAAGTGACTCCACCGCGGGTTTCGGTGGTAATGCCGGTGCGCAACGCGGCGGCGACGGTTGAGCGGGCGGCACGTTCCATACTCGACTCCACCCTTAGCGAAATCGAGTTGATCGTCATCGACGACGGCTCTACCGATGACAGCGCGGAAGTCGCCCGGCAAATTTCCGATCCCCGGTTGCGCCTGGTTCGGCAGGAGGCACTGGGCGTCTGCGCCGCAGCCAACCGCGGCACCGCCAAGGCGGCCGCGCCGGTAATCGCCCGGATGGATGCCGACGACGTCTCACATCCCACCCGGCTCGAGAAACAACTCTCGCTGTTGCACGACTCCGGCGCGGACATGGTCGGCTGCCGCGTTCGCATCATCGATGCTCTTGGCCAAGCGGTGGAGTCGTTGCAGCGCTACGAGCAGTGGAGCAACTCGCTGACCAACCCAGGCCGAATCACCACCATGCGCTTCGTCGAGTTGCCGATCGTCAACCCGACGCTCATGACCAGGCGCGAGGTGTTCGAGCTGGGTTTCCGTGACGGTGCCTGGCCGGAGGATTACGACCTCTGCCTCCGTGCGCTTGGCCAAGGGCGCACGCCGGCCAAGGTGCCCGAGGTGCTCTTCGACTGGATCGACTCCGGCGACCGGCTCACCCGCACCGACGCCCGTTACTCGCCGGAAGCGTTCGACCGCTGCCGCAAAATTCATCTCCTCGACGGGCCGCTCTCCGGCAAAACCACAGTCGATTTGTGGGGCGCGGGCCAGACCGGCAAGCCGTGGCTGCGCTGGCTTCAGGGCGAGGGATTCACCGTGCGCCACGCCGTCGAGGTGTCGCCGAAAAAAATCGGCACGCGAATCCACGGCGTCCCGGTCATCGCCGACACCGCACTTCCCCCGCCCGACGGCACAACGCTAATCATCGCCGTCGGCGCCGCCGGCGCCCGCGAACTCATCGAGACCGACCTGACAAAAAAAGGCTACCTCCCCGGCAAGGACGCCTGGTTTGTCTGCTGACTACTGCCCGAGCGGGATGCCCTGGTCGACGAGCATCACGGGGATGTCCTGGCGGATGGGAAACAGGATGTTGCCGTCCTCGCGGATCAGGCCGCCGTCGATCGGCTCGGTGATTTTTTCATCGACGCGATCGACGAGCGTACCGGCCTGGATGCGCTGGTTGAGGTCTTCAACCAGTTCCGCACCGGCCCGCGTCAACGGCTGATGCGTCTCGGGACAGCACAGGATTTCAAGCAGTTTTTCGTCCATGATAGTAATCAGCTTTCGAGCGCCTTTTGAGCGGCGGCGTAGATGGTCTTGAGCGGCACGCCGGCCTTGGCGGCAGCTTCGCGGCACGACTCGTACTCGGGCGCGGCCTGCACCAACTCGCCATTCAGCCGGCCAAGCTTGACTCGCACTTGGCCAAGCGGGGTCTCGACGGTGACGACCTCGCGGCGGAGTTTGCGGCGGTCGGCAGCGTGGCGGCGAACGCCCAGCGCGGTGGTTTCGCGCAGGATCATTTCACTGAACTGGTCCGCATCCGCCTCGGCGCACAGCACGGTGAGCAGCACGCCGGGCCGGTTCTTTTTCATCTGGATCGGCGTGTGGAACACGTCGAGCGCGCCGGCCTCCAGCGCGGTCTCGACGAAATGGCCAAGGTGCTCGGCGTTGATGTCGTCGAGGTTCGTCTCGATGACGGTGACGCTGTCGCGCTCCCAATCGAGCAGTTCGGTCGCAGCCTCCGCCCGGCCAAGCACGGCGCGGAGGACGTTGGGCCGGGTGTGCATGTCGCGCGTGCCCAGGCCGTAGCCGATCCGCTCCGGCGTCACGCTGCGCATCAACCCGAACGACTCGGCGAATTCGGCCAACAGCGCCGCGCCGGTGGGAGTGACGAGTTCGTGCGGCTCATCGCACTGGGTCACGGTGACCCCGCGCGCGCCGAGGATCTCGAGTGTGGCGGCGGTCGGCACCGGGAAGCGGCCGTGGGCGCAATCGACCCAGCCGGTGCCCTCTGTGACCGGCGCGGCGAGCACGCGAGGTTTGCCGAGCAACTCAAGCGCGATGCAGCCGCCGACGATGTCGATGATCGAGTCCACCGCGCCGACCTCGTGAAAGTGCACCTCCTCCGGCGGCATGCCGTGGACCTTGCCCTCGGCCTCAGCAACACGGCGGAAGACGGCAATC
>CAYWMH010000193.1:2002-5036 GCA_964459315.1 uncultured Verrucomicrobiota bacterium | reverse complement strand
CGGGGCTCTCGGTGGGCTCTAGGTGGGGGAGCAGCGCTTCGCGGGCGGGGTGCTCCATGAACCAGATCAGCCCCGGCGTGGCCAGCACCGCCGGCATGCCGTCGTTGGCGAAATCGATCGCGTGCCTGGCCTCGACAACGAAGGTGGATTCAGCGGCTTGGCCGGGTCTGGGGCGGGATTTCATCGCGTTGGTGGTCAGTTCGCTGTCAGGCAAAGCCCCATCTAAGCCAAAACCGCCAGCTTGGCCAAGCGCTTGGCATGGAAAATTCTTCTTTTCAAACGGCGGTCGGGCGGGTTGGATTCCCGTTGCCGAGCCAGTTGGCACCCGGCGCTTGGCCAAGCGGCCATGAAAAAGGTTGAGTTCATCTGAAACATCGCAGCCGGGTTCGGGATGGGCGGCCATCTCTCGTGCAGGCGCACTATTAACCCCGGCAACCCAGTGAAAACGGACCCCCCATTCAACGCACCTCGACCGACTGCAAGCGGAGGCTATTCGAGTTGATGAAACTTCTCCCCTCCGCCATCTATTCGCTGGCCAACGGCAAATCAACCGGCCGCCGCAACCTCAGCCAACTGCTCAAGCTGATCCTAATCGTGCTGGTGTTCGTGCTGCTCTCCAGCGCGGTGTTTCACTTGCTGATGGAGCGCGAGGACCGGGGAGGGAACTTCGAATGGTTCGACGGGATCTACTGGACGATGGTGACGATGACGACGCTCGGCTACGGTGAGATCACATTTCAATCTGGCTTGGGCAAGCTGTTCTCCATTGGTGTGATGCTGTTTGGGATGATGTCAATGCTCGTCATCCTGCCGTTTGCTTTCATCCGGTTCGCGTACGAGCCGTGGATGGAGGCGCAGAATGCGGCCCGCACCCCGCGCGCTCTCCCGGAGGACACTGAGGGCCATGTCATCATCACATATCTCGACCCGGTCAGCCGCGCACTCATCCACAAGCTGGGACAGTACACGATCCCGTACGTCTTGCTCGTCGCGGACAAGGACGAGGCGTTGCGTTTGCACGACCAGGGCTTCGCAGTGGCGGTGGGAGACTCCGATGACCCCGAGGCCTACCGCAACGTCCGCGTCGAGCAGGCCGCGATGGTCGTGGCAACCGGCAAGGACGAGGCCAACGCCAACATCGCGTTCACCGTGCGGGAGCTGGTCGACAACAGCGTCCGCGTCGTGACCTTGGCCAAGTCGGAGGCGTCGATTGACATTCTCGAGTTGGCCGGGAGCCGAAACGTCATCCGGCTCGGCGAGATGATGGGGCAGTTCCTCGCACGGCGCACCATCGGCAACGACGCCCTCGCGCACGTGATCGGGCATTTCGACGAGTTACTCATCGCCGAGGCGATGGTCATGGGCACGCCGCTCGTCGGCAAGACCCTCGCCGAGTGCAACTTCCGAGAGATGACCCATACCAGCGTGGTCGGCGTGTGGGATCGAGGCGAATACAAGGGCGCTGGCCCGGACACGACCATCAGCGAAAGCACCGTGCTTGTTCTGGCCGGCTCCAAGGAGATGATCCAGAACTACAACCAGGTGTTCTGCATCTACCACGCCGAGGAGTCGCACGTGGTCATCATTGGCGGCGGTCGCGTCGGCCGGGCCACGGCGCGCGCACTGGCCAAGCGCGGGCTGCGCTACACGATTGTCGAGGAATTGCCGGAGCGCATTCGCAACGAGAAATATTACGTCGAGGGCAGCGCGGCCCGGATCGAGGTGCTCGAGGAGGCCCGGATCAAGGAGGCCTCCACCGTCATCATCACCACCGGCCAGGACGACACCAACATCTACCTCACCCAATACTGCCGCAAGCTGTGCCCCGACATCCAGGTCATCAGCCGCGCCAACACCGAGCGCAACGTCGGCACCCTGCACCGCGCCGGAGCCGACTTCGTAGCGTCGTATGCCTCGATGGGGGTGAACATCATTTTCAACCTGCTCAAGCGGAGCGACATCCTCATGGTTGCCGAGGGATTGAACGTCTTCCGCGTTGAACTGCCGGAGCACCTCGAGGGCCGCACGCTGATCGAGTCCGAGATCCGGCAGCGCACCGGCTGCAGCGTGATCGCCATCCAGCGCGAAGTCGACGGCAGCGACGTACACATCATCCACTTCGACCCCACCGAAGCGCTGCGGGAGGGGGACGAACTCGTGCTCATTGGCAACATCGAGTCCGAGGAAACCTTTATCAAGACCTTCGTCAACCCCGACTGACCGAGTGCGCGCCTCCCCCCGCTTGGCCAAGCGCGGGTCAACTCAGGGCCGTTTTGTGTTGCGCCGTTTGAGAAACATGGTTGAATCGCCGCGTTCCGAGTTACCATTATGGCCATGAATGATATTTTCATCAGTTATGCGCATCTGGACGACAAGCCGTTGACTGAGGGGCAGAAGGGTTGGATCACCAAGTTCCACCGAATTCTCGAGGTCCGCCTGGGGCAGTTGCTGGGAGAGGAGCCACAGATTTGGCGGGACCCGAAGCTGGCTGGGAATGACGTGTTCGACCGCTCCATCGCCGGTGAATTTAGGAAGGCGCGGGTGATGGTCAGTGTCATGACGCCGCGATACGTCAAATCTGAATGGTGTGTCCGCGAATTGAGCGGTTTCGATGATGCGGCCGAGGAGGATGACACGCTTCAGCTCGAGGACAAGTCTCGCGTGTTCAAGGTCGTCAAAACCCCCATCGCGACGGACGAGATTCCGGACAAAATCCGCACCATCATGGACGGGCTGCTGGGGTTCAACTTTTACGACCTCGACCCGGACACCGGCAGGATTGTGGAGTTCGATGACGTGTTCGGCAAGGAGGCGGAACAAAACTATTACGCCCGCATTTTCGACCTCGCCCATGAGTTGAGCGGGTTGTTGAAGCGCCTGCGCACGGAACCCGGCGCCGAGCCGGCCTACCAAGCCAAGCGTGTCGGCAAGACTGTCTATCTGGCCACCACCACGAGTGATTGCGACCCGGAACGGGACAAGCTCAAGCGAGAGTTGATCGCGCGCGGGGATGAGGTTCGTCCGGCTGGTTCCC
>CAYWMH010000193.1:0-1992 GCA_964459315.1 uncultured Verrucomicrobiota bacterium | reverse complement strand
ATTGAGGAACGGGTGCGGGATGAAATGGCCCAAAGCGACCTAGTGCTGCTCACCATCGGTGGCAGATACGGACTGGTGCCGGAGGACTCGGAGGAATCCGTTCCCGTGATGCAGGCCCGGCTGTCCGCGCAATTGGATGCGTCGCGAAATGTTCCCCGCATCCTGTGGTTCCCACGTGGCATGGACACCGACGACCGGCGGCAGGCGGAGTACATTCAATCGATCCGGCAGGATCGTAAGCTCAACCAGCAGGCGGAAATCATCGCTGACGAATTGGACGTTGTCCGGAACACCGTGCTGGAGTTGTTGACCACGGAAAAGAAACCGCTCGAGCAAAAATCCCCTGCAACGGCCGATGCCATCGATGCCGCGGCCAAGTCGAGCGTCTATTTGATTTACGATGCCACCGACGAGCAACAGGTCGAGCCGCTTGAGGACTACCTTTTTGAGCAGGGACTCGAGGTGATGGTACCGGAGTTCGAGGGAGGCGAGGAGCACATCACCAGGGTGCACCGAGACAAGCTCGCCCGCTGTGATGCCGCGCTCATCTATTTTGGCAATGGTACTCGTGCCTGGGTCGAGACCAAGCTGATGGACCTCATGCAGGCGCCCGGCTACGGCCGCGAAACGGAGTGGGTGGCCAAGAGTGTCTATATCGGCCCACCGGAGGATCGCCGAAAAAAACGATTAAAGACCCACTTTGCGGAAATAATCCAAGCCGAGAGCGCCTTTGACCAGGCCGTGGTCGAGCCGTTTGTCAAATCACTGAAAACCAACTAACCCTGCGAATTTATTCCACATGGCTGATAAAATGAACCCTTTCCCCGGACTCCGCCCGTTTGAGATGCAGGAGAAATACCTGTTTTTCGGACGAGAGGACCAAACAGTCGAGCTCCTCAAGCGGCTTGGCCAAGCGCGGTTCATGGCTGTGGTCGGCACGTCCGGCAGCTGCAAATCCTCCCTCGTCCGGGCCGGCCTCCTGCCGGAACTCCACGGCGGCACCATGACTGATGCCGGTTCAAGCTGGGAAATTGCCGTCATGCGTCCCGGGGGCGATCCGCTCACCAACTTAGCCAAGGCGCTGGAAGACTCCGGCATATACGACACCGACGAGGAGGGATATCACCGGCATCTCCGCGCCATGCTAGGTCGCAGCACCATGGGCCTGATCGAGGCCGTATCACAAAGCACTCTCAAGAAGGGGGATAACCTGCTGATCGTGGTCGACCAGTTTGAGGAAATCTTCCGCTTCCGCTCGGGCAGCGGCAAACATGCCGAGGAGGCGGCCAACTTCATCAGCCTCCTGCTCGAGGCCGCCCAGCAGACCGAGAAGTCGATCTTTGTGACTATCACTATGCGGTCGGACTTTCTCGGAGACTGCTCACAGTTTCGCGGCTTGGCCGAGGCCGTCAATGAGGGTGAGTACCTCATCCCGCGACTGAACCGCAAACAGCGCCGCTTGGCCATCGAGGGGCCGGTCAAGGTCGGCGGCAAACAGATCGAGGCTCGCTTGGTTCAGCAGTTGTTGAACGATATAGGTGACGACCCCGACCAGTTGCCCATCCTCCAGCACGCTCTCATGCGCACGTGGGAATACCACGAAAAGGCAGGTGGTGACGGCGCGCTTGACCTCGAGCATTACGAGGCCACCGGTGGCATGAAGGAGGCGCTCTCCCGCCATGCCGATGAGGTTTATCGGGAACTCAAGACCGACGAGGATCGAACCTACTGCGAACGCATTTTCAAGGCCCTGACCGAGCGCGGCAGCGAGGGCAGGGGTATCCGTCGCCCCATGGCCATGTCCGAGTTGGCCGAGGTCGTGGGTGCGGACGATCCCAAGAAACTGGTGCCGGTAATCGACGCGTATCGGGCGGCGGGCCGAACCTTTCTCATGCCGCCCGACTCCATCGAATTGGGCCCCAAGGTCGTCATCGACATTTCGCATGAAAGCCTGATGCGCGTCTGGCAGCACTTGGTTGTCTGGGTTGACGA
>CAYWMH010000192.1:0-5046 GCA_964459315.1 uncultured Verrucomicrobiota bacterium | reverse complement strand
GCCCGGCCGGTCCCTGACTGAACGGGATCAGTCCAAACTCGTTTGTGCAGACAACAAGCGTGTCCTCCAGCATACCGCGCGCCTTGAGATCCTTGATCAGCCCGGCAATTGGTTTGTCAACCTGCCGGGTCATGTGTGGCAGCTCGTTGTGGATGTTGGCGTGATTATCCCAGTTGTTGGTTGGCCCGCCGGCACCGCTCCAAATCTGGACGAACCGTACGCCTCGCTCGAGCATTCGCCGGCCGAGGATGCAGCGCTTGGCAAAATCCGCCGTCGTTTTTTCGTCGGTCCCGTACAGCCTGCGTACGACCGCGCTTTCGCCCTTGAGATCGAACAGTTCGGGGACACTCAGCTGCATGCGCGCTGCCATCTCGAGGCTTTGGATTCGTGCCACGAGGCGGGAGTCGCCCGGTGTGCGAGCCATATGCCGCGCGTTTAATTTTGCCAGCACCTCCCGGCTGGCCGCCTCGCTGGCCGGGTTAATGTGCTTTGCCGCTTTCGGCGGAAACAGGTAACGAACCGGCTGCGTGTCCGAGGCATCAATCACCGTGCCCTGGTGCTGTGCCGGCAGAAAACCTGACGTGAAGTTCCCGTGATTGTTGTAAGGCAGCCCGTTGGGATCGGGCAGGACGATGAACTCCGGCAGGTTTTGGTTGATGCGCCCCAGCGCGTAACTGATCCACGCACCCATGCAGGGAAAACCGGGCAGCGTGAAGCCGGTGTTTTGCATGTAGCTGCCCAGGCCGTGGACGTTCGTGGGGGAGTTCATCGACATGAGGAACGCGAGGTCGTCTACTACCGACGCCATGTGCGGCAACACGTCGCTCACCCAGCGGCCACAGTCACCGTGCTGCCGAAACGCAAACGGGCTCTTGAGCACTTTGAACCCGGGTGAATTGGTCACCGACTCTACCAGCCGCCCGTCGCCCGGGTCGAATTTTTTGCCGTTCAACGCGTCCAACACCGGTTTGTGGTCGAACGTGTCCATCTGGCTGACCCCGCCGTTCATGAAAAGCTGGATCACCCGCTTGGCCTTGGGCCGATGATGGCGTATCGGGTCGTCCGCAGCCTCAGCGGCGAGCGCTTGGCCAAGCGCGAGGCCGGCTAGACCAATCGCTGTGGTTTCAAAAAAGCTGAGTCTGGAAAAACCCGGTTGCATGTCAGTTCACAAAAAGAAATTCGTTGCTGTTGAGTACCACTCGACAGGCGTTGGCCAAGCCGTGGTCGCGTGCGAGCCGCGTGATCAACTGACCTTCATCCGTTCCCGGTTCTCGATGATATGCCAGTTCAAAGAGGCGTTTTATCTGAGCTTCAGGGGTGGGACTTTCGCGCTGAAGCCGCTCGGCCAAGCGCTCGCCTTGCCGCACCAGAAAACGGTTGTTCAACATGCCAAGCGCCTGCAACGCCGTCACCGATGATTCGCGCTTGGGGGCGTGTTGCGATGCGTCCGGACAGTCCATCAACTGCATCAGCGGATCCGGGATGGTACGAAACACAAACCGATACACACTGCGGCGGTGGTTGGCCGGGGCATCGGGATCGAAGCCGACGTAGTCGAGGTTCGGTGTCACGTGCACGCCCTTGCTCATGTTGAACTGGCGATCCGATGGTCCGCCCATTTTCAAATTCATGTTGCCAGCGAGTTGCAGCACGGCATCACGGTACGACTCCGCGTCGAGCCGCTTTCTGTTCATCCGCCAAAGCCACCGGTTATCGGCGTCGCGCTTGGCGAAGTCGGCGTTGTAAGCCGACTGCTGCCGGTAGACGGAACTGGTCATGATAGTTCGGTGCAGCCATTTCAGGGAACCGCCGCGGGCGCGGAACTCATAGGCTAACCAGTCGAGCAACTCAGGGTGACTTGGCCGGTCACCCATCCGGCCAAAGTCGTTCGGTGTGCCGACAATCCCGCGGCCAAAGTGATAGTGCCAAACTCGGTTCACGATCGATCGCCACAGCAGCTCGTTGCGATCGTCCGCCAGCCAGTTGGCAAGTGCTGCCCGCCGATCCTCCTCAGCCTCGGCGCGGGCGAGCGTAAAACGGTTTTCCAACCCGTCGATGCAACTTAGTGCGCCGGGTCGGGCCTCCTCGCCGGGCGAGTGGATGCTGCCCCGGTGAAGCACGTGCACCGTGCGTGGTTGTTTTGCCGGCTTGAAGTTACCCAGCGCAGCGAACTGGCTGGCGACAGCGTAAACCTTCTGTTGCGCCCCGAGAGTGGCCAAATCCCGCTCATTCGCGGCCTTTGCAAAATGAAATGCCAAAGCTGTTTTTTGCTCTTTAGTCCGTTTTTCTCGGTTTAAAGCGAGTATTTCAATAATCTGTAACGATATAGTTTTATAAAAACCGGGTTCTTGCAAATGAGTCAAGGATAGCCTTGGGCGGCCGATGAGGTGCTGCCGACCGTGGTTTTGGTGTAATTCAATCTCGATCGTGTCCCCCTTTGCCGCCGCCAGCGGTTTTTCAAAAACAAACAGCGCCCGGTGCGGTCGGCCCCGCTGCGGATGAATGCCCCAAGCGGAGTCGGGATTCGTGTCGATGGCACGGTCGATCGTCCAGCCGTCTTGGTTGAAGTCGGCCTCGGCCTTGGCAATCTTCACCGGCCTGCCGTTTACCCGTACGACGATGTCTGTCAGGTGCAGGTTCCCGTTTTCTGCGCGGCCGGGGCCGTTTTGAGGCAATGACTTGTCGGTCAACACATCCAGCTGCAGGGCGGTTGCATTGGTGATCGGCAGCTTGGCGGTGAATGTGGTGATGTCCTTGGCCGGCGCTTGGCCAAGCGCAAGGAAGGAGCCGTCCGGCTTGGCCTCGAACTCGATCTCGCTGCTCGACTCGACCTTGGTGGAGGCGAGAACGGCCCAGTTTGATCGGCTGCGTTTTAGATCGGCTTCCAGCTTGGCGAGTTTGGCTTCGGAAAACATCCCTTCCGGGACCTGCCCTTGGCCAAGCGTGCGTTGGCGGGAGAGCAACAGCGCCCGGCGCTTTGCCAAGCGCGCGTCGGTGTCGAACAGCCGGTCGACCTTGTCCACGCCGGCGAATACCGACTGCAGCGCGTAGTAGTCCTCCGTTGGTACCGGGTCGAATTTGTGATCGTGACAGCGTGCGCAATGAATGGTAGTGCTGATGAAGGTGGACATCACTGTGGCGATCATGTCGTCGCGGTCGAGGTACTGAGCGATCTTCTTGTCGATGGTCCCGTCCGAGATGCCCATCTGCGAACTTTCATCCCACGGCCCGGTTGCCAAAAAACCGATGCCTCGTGTTGCGGAAGGTTCTCCTGGGAAAAGAACGTCGCCGGCAATCTGTTCGCGAACGAACTTGGCGTAAGGTTTGTCGTTATTGAACGACTCAATGAGAAAGTCTCGGTACGGCCACGCGTTTTCGCGGATGGCGTCCTGATCATGCCCGTGCGTTTCCGCGTAGTGAACGACATCCATCCAGTGCCTTGCCCAGCGTTCGCCGTAGCGCGGGCTCGAAAGCAGGCGGTCGATCAGCCGCTGGGTTGCCTCAGGCGAATGGTCATTCATGAACGCATCAACTTCCCTGGGCGTCGACGGGAGGCCGGTCAGATCAAACGTCGCGCGACGGATGAAGGTCATCCGATCCGCAGCCGGCGAAGGCGACAGACTCTTTTCAGCGTACTTGGCCGCGATGAAACGATCGATCGGGTGCTCGCTCCATCCGGGTTTTGCCAAGTTGGTTTTCGGAATATCGGGACGGTTCAGCGGTTGAATGGCCCACCAAGATTCACCGGCTGTTTCGCCACCGGTCGCGCCCCCACGACCCAAAAGCAGAAGCAGTAGAAACAGTTGGATGGCAGTGTACCGGGGCACCCGCCGATGGAGAATCAGTACAACACCGAAGACAAGAAAAAAGGCCCGTTCACTATTTGCCGGCGACCTTGTTTTTCTGCTTCTGCAAGAGCCAAGCGAGGTTGAAGCGGGCCATCCAGTCCTTGTTGGAGAGCAGGTAGATCATGCCTTCGCTGGGGGTGCCTTTGCGGCCGGCGGCCATCCAAGTGTAGTTGCCGGGGCCGGTCTTGACGACGCGCTTCACCGGCCACGTTTCCCCGCGGTCGAGGCTCACCTGCACGGTGATGTCGTCGCGTTTGTCTCGGCGACCGGGGCCGCTGAAAAGCAGGATGTCGCGGTCGTCGAACGGCAACCGCAGGATGGCCCCCTTACAGCCGTAGTCGTCCGGGGGACCATCGAACAGTTCGTCGTCCTCCCCGGCCTTAGCCCAGCTTTGGCCGCCGTCGATGCTGCGGCCGATGATCTTGTTGCCGGGGCGGCTGTGGGTGCGGGCGTTGTAGTAGATGCTGCCGTCGGTCATCTCGAGGAGGCCGGGCTCGGAGGTGCCGAGGATGGGGAAGGGATCGCTGGGCATCCATGTCCGGCCACCGTCGTCGCTGTACAGCGCGTTGCTGTATCGCTTGGCAAAGTATTTGCGGCCCTGCCCCTTGTTCAGGTAGGTGCGGTTGCCGTCCTCGTTTATTGAGCCCACGAACACCTGCGATGGCATCAACAGCCGGCCCTTGTGTTTGCCGTGGCGCAGCGTGATGCCGGGGTCGCAGCAGTAGGTTGTGCCCTGCCACCCGTTTTTGTCGGCCCGGATGACGATCTTCTCGGTGGCCCAGGTTTTACCATGGTCGCGGCTGCGATAGAGCGCCTCGGCCGGCTTGAGCCCGGCGGCGAAGACCATGATGTCGCCCGAGTTTTCGTCGATAGTCACGTTGGCCAGTTCGCTCCAGCCGACGTGTTCGCCCCGGTAACGTCCGTCATCCGACATGTCGGCATCAATCTTCACCCGTCTGCCGACGACGATGGGCTGGCTCCATGTCTTGCCGCCGTCCTTGCTGCGCTTGACATCGACGCGGCCGTCCTCCCGGTTTTCCTTGAAGATGAGCACGGTACCGTCCTTGGCCACGGCGAGGTGTCCCATCACCGGCACTTCCTCGGGCCAGGTTTCGTGGAGGGGGTTTTGTTTGGCGACCTCGCTGGGTAGATCGAACGCCGCCGCAGGGAGCCAAGCGGCAGTCGTCATCAACGCGAA
>CAYWMH010000191.1:3518-5056 GCA_964459315.1 uncultured Verrucomicrobiota bacterium | reverse complement strand
GGTCATTCACATGTGCACAGCGACTCGCATGCTTCGGAGCCATGGCAGATTGGATTGCTCTGGGGAGTCGTTCTTCATAAATACCCGGTGGCCATCGTTTTTTTCTCGATGCTGTTGAAAAACGGCATGAGTAAGACTAAGTCGTTATTGTTACTGGCTGTATTCGGGGCGATGGCTCCTTTGGGAATTTGGCTTGGCGGATGGGAGGTGTTGCAGAGTTTTAGGCGAGAGAGTACAGCGATCGTGATCGGCATCCTTTTGCATGTCTCAACGACGATCCTTTTCGAAAGCAGTGAGGGGCATAAGTTTAATGCCTACAAGATGCTTGCTATTGCATTCGGGTTGGCTCTTGCAGGTGTGGGGATGATGTTTCACCACCACTAATGTGATGCCGCCTAGGGAACATCACTGTTGCGGTCACGCTCATGAACGCGGAAACCTGTCGGAGTGGACTGATCGACTGCAATCCGCCGGCCACAAATTGACGAAACCCCGCCGCGCTGTGCTGGAACTGCTGCACCAACAGAAGCACCCTATCACTAATCGCGACGTTCACGCCGAGCTTTCAGCGGAGTGCGACTTGGCTTCTATTTATCGAACCATGCACCTGCTCATGGAGATGAGTCTGGTCCAGCAATTTGATTTTGGAGACGGTGTGGCTCGATTTGAACTGGTATCACCTGAAGGCGACAGCCACCATCATCACATGATTTGCACGCAGTGCTTGACGGTGATGGAGGTGGATCATTGTTTTTCGGATTCGCTCTCCGAAACCTTGGCAAAGCATACTGGTTTCAAGGAAATCACCCACAAACTCGAGTTCTTTGGGTTATGTCCCGACTGCCAGTAGCGTAGCTCGGATTACTTCAGCGAAGCCCTAATGAAGGCTTGGGGCACCTCGGTGCCAAAATCTATCCGGCCGATTGACTTGGCTAATACGAATTTGACCTGACCGCCACTAATTTTCTTGTCGAGTTTCACCGCAGTAGGCGGTTTTCAGGATTTTTTTGGATAGCGTAACTGTTGTCCGTAGACCTGCGGCAGAGAAGATTGCTTCGATTCGATCCACATCAACTTGTCTAACCTCGTGTCGATCGCGAGGGATTTTTGAAGCTGCAACTTGACCGATCGAGATGGTTTCCCCGTGCAAATAATTCCCGTAACCGGAGATGGCCTCGAGCGCATGGCCGATAGTATGGCCGTAGTTGAGAATGGCGCGCAGGCCGTCCTTGCGTTCGTCCTGTTCGACCACCTTGGCCTTGATTTGGTAGCTTCGAGCGAGACAACGTGCGCCATTTTCTTGGAGTCCAGTTTTAGGAGCGCCGGCAAATTACGCTCAAGTCGGCTGAAGAAGGTGGCATCATCGATCATGCCGTATTTAATCACTTCAGCGAGGCCGGTCCAAAATTCGCGCTTTGCGTAGCGTCCTCAACGTCTTGAGGTCGCATAGGACGAGTCGGGGCTGGTAAAACGCCTCCACAAGATTTTTGCCCGCATTCAGGTTCACTCCGACCTTGCCGCCGACTGAGCTGTCGACC
>CAYWMH010000191.1:0-3508 GCA_964459315.1 uncultured Verrucomicrobiota bacterium | reverse complement strand
GAGCTGTCCACCTGCGCTAGCAGGGTGGTGGGCACTTGGACGAACCCGACTCCGCGCAGGTAACTTGCCGCGAGAAAACCGGCCATGTCTCGCACCACGCCGCCTACAAATGCAACGATGAATGAACTGCGCTCAAGTCGATGCAGATCGCCGCGGGTCTGGCGTTGGCCGGCTTAGGGATGATTCTTCACGCCCACTGACGTCTACGACTTCGGCTTGCGGGCCGCGCGCGGCTTCGCGGCGCGGAACAACTCCATCTGCCGCTCCCGCAGCATCCCGTGCGCCTTCAGCACCCGAATTAACTGCAGCACATCGGAACGCTGGTAATTCCGGTTTTTCTCCACTCCATCGATCAGCGCGGAGAGCACGGTTGGAAACTCGATCACCCCGTCCACCCCCTTGCCGCGAAGCATCTCGATGCTTTCGCGCCGCAGTTTTTTCGAGGCCGGCAGCGACGGGGCGACCAGAATATTGAGGAAGCCACTGTCCGTGCCAAAAACCTTCTCCGCCTCCCGGGCCGCCGCCGGTAGCGCGAAGCGAAAAATCTCCGGCGAGTTGGCCATCACCGCCGCGCTAAACGTCTCCGTGTGCCAGCCTTTCACGGCGAACACCGCGCGGCGAACGTGCTTCAAGTCGGCCGGCCGCAACTCGAACGGCAGGGCGGACTTCGGCTCGGTCGCCGCCGGGTGGGTGGCAAAAAAATCGATGTGCGAATCGTGCCGCCGCGACGGCGCGACAAACTTGCGCCCCTGCTGCACAAGGAACCCGCTGGCCTCGAGGAACTCACGAACAATCGTCTCACTGATGGCAGACATTATTTGTTTAGGTTGCTATTGTGGAGGCATCAAGCCGATTGCGCTTGGCCAAGTTCCCTCTCTCATCGGGTAAAACCGGGTGAGGCAGAAAGGAGCAGAGTTAAAGCCAAGGGACGCGGTGTTCAAGCAGGAAAACAATCCGGACAAGAATCCTCTTCTTCTGCGGCAAACTAAAGCTCCTCCGCAACAGCATCCATAAAATTGTCCGATGAGACTTTTTCTTAAACACCCATTTCTGACTCCCGTAAGGATTCAAAGCATAGATTCCCGCGGAGCCGATATAGAGTGTACCGTCACTGCCTATATCCGGAGTGATCTTGAAAAACGCTTGGGGTGGCCAAGTGCTGGCCGTAGAGTGGCGCTGCCGCATGGGTTCCGTCCACCTGCTTCCAGAAATCGTCGCCAACCAGATCGCCGCCGGCGAGGTGGTGGAGCGCCCAGCCAGCGTGGTAAAGGAACTGGTCGAAAATGCGCTCGATGCCGGGGCGACGCGCATCACCGTGGAGATTCAGGCCGGTGGACGCAGCCTCATCCGCGTGGCCGACAACGGTTCCGGCATGAACCGCGACGACGCGTTGCTCTGCCTTGAGCGGCACGCTACCAGCAAGATTCAGCAGGCGGAGGACCTGGCCTCGATCGGCACGATGGGCTTTCGCGGGGAGGCGATCCCCAGCATTGCCAGCGTCAGCCGCATGGCGCTGACCACGCTGGCCAACGGAAACGAGACCGGCGAGGGGACGCGCATCGATATTCACGCCGGCAAGATCCGCGCGGTGGAGTCGGCCGGGCACGCGGCGGGCACGACCGTCGAGGTGCGCTCGCTATTTTATAACCTGCCGGCTCGGCGCAAGTTCCTTCGCACGCCGGAGACGGAGCGCAGCCACATCCAGCATTTTCTGACGCTAGCCGCGTTGGCCAACCCGGCGACGGGCTTCGTGTTCACCAGCGACCAGCGCAAGGTGTGGGAGCTGCCGCCATGCGAACTGGACGGCACTCCCGGCTCCGAATTGGTCGCTGTGCGCGGGCGGATGGCGGCGCTGCACGGCGAAGGCATCAGCCTGCTGGACGTCGACTCCAGCGGGGAATACCGCGTGGCTAAGTCGATCCCAGACGACCCGGAGATTGGCATGCAATGGGACGGGCAAACGACCGTGCGCACCTGGGGACTGATTGGTGCGCCGGGGGTGTCGCGCTCGACCCGCGCGAGCCAGCACCTGTTCGTGAACCGCCGGCCGGTGGAGAATCGCAGCCTCAACCGCGCCCTCATCGAGGGCTACCACACTGTGCTGATGAAGGGCCAGTTCCCGGTCTGCTGCCTGTTCCTCAAGATCGACCCGGGCGAGGTCGACGTCAACATTCATCCGGCCAAGCGCGAGGTGAAGTTTCACCACGAACGGGATGTGCGGCGGCTGCTCACGCAGGCCGTGCAGGAAACACTACTTGCGTTTCCCAGCCGGAAACCGGCCCCAATCACGGCGCACACGGACGAGGCAGTGGACGTAACGTCCGTTTCAGCGCCTGAGATCCCGTCGCAGCAGGAGCTGATCGACACGCCGACACCGGGTGCGCTTGGGCAAGCGCAAGTGACTCAGGCCGAGGATGTTCCAATTCGCCCCGTATCGCTGCCTTCCCCGCTTGGCCAAGGGACGACAGCGCCGACCCCTCTGTTGCACGTGCCGCTGCGGCTCATTGGCGTGGTCGGCAAACTGTACGTGGTGCTCGAGTCCGACAAGGGCATGGTGTTGCTGGATCAGCACGCCGCGCACGAGCGGGTGCTATACGAGCAGATGCTCCGGCGGATGGAATCGGACGGCCAGGCCGCCTCGCAGAAACTGCTCCTGCCGGAGACGGTGGAGTTGCCACCGAGGGAGGCGCGGTTTCTCAGCGGCACGATGGAGACGCTCAACCGGCTTGGGGTGGGGCTGAGCGAGTTCGGTGAGCGGACGTTCCTGCTTGATGCGCTGCCTCCGTTCGTCAAGGCGGCCGACTCGCGCAAGTTCGTCGTCGAACTGGTGGACAAACTACAGGCAGCCGGCGAGGGGGTGAACGCACTACGGCTTGGCGAGGACGTGATTGCCAAGACCGTCTGCCGCCATGCCGTGAAAGCCAACGACGCATTGCGGGAGGAGGAACTGCAGCAACTTGTGGACGATCTGCGGCGCTGCGAGATGCCGTACACCTGCCCGCACGGCCGCCCGACGATCATCGAGATGAACTATCTCGAGCTGGAAAAAAAATTCGGCCGCATCCAGTAGGGGAGTTTCAAGTTTTCAGTTTCAAGAAATGGCGGCAGGATGTGTGCGAAAATCTCCCTCTCCCAGCGGGAGAGGGTTGGGGAGGGTGAGAAGGCATGGCTTTTGAAAAAAGACCTCCCAATGTTTTCACCCGCATCCGGCCTGCGGCCACCTTCTCCCTGAGGGAGAAGGGATCAATCAAACGCGCTTGGCCAAGCGCCAGCTTGAGTTCACTTGTAACTGAGAACTGAAAACTTGAATCTCACTCCACCGTCATCTTGAGGAGGAACTCAATGTTGTTCTCGGTTTTTTTCAGCTTGCTTAGCAGCAGTTCCATTCCCTCGACAGGCGGCACGCCGGTGAGGGCGCGGCGCAGCGTGACGATGCGAGGCAATTCCTGCGGGTGGTAGAGCAGTTCCTCCTTGCGGGTGCCTGACAACTCGACGTTGATGGAGGGGA
>CAYWMH010000190.1:0-5059 GCA_964459315.1 uncultured Verrucomicrobiota bacterium | reverse complement strand
TCGCCGCCGGAGACGACATGGTTGACGCGCGTCGGCCGATACCACGGCGTGCCGTCATCCCACTCCATGTCGGCGTCATAGACGAACAACTCGCCGTCGGGATTGAAGGCCAAGCCGTATGGGTTGCGGAAGCCGCCCGCGATCATCTCCCACCGTTGGCCATCGCGATCCGTGCGGACGATGTGCCCGGCCGGCGGCAGGACGCCCTTGTTGAACAGCAGGCGGTTCCAGTCGCACGGCAGTAGTTGGTCGCGCTGGTAGTTGCGGTAGGTGGAGGCCGGTGACGGCTTGAATCCGTCCGGCAACAGCACGTCGTTGCCGTGCGCGAGGTAAATCAATCCGTCCGGGCCAAGCGCAAGGGAGTTGCGACCGTGCCCGACCCCGCCGCCTGTCTCACGCAGAAGCGTCACCTCGTCGAGTTGGTCGTCGCCGGTCGTGTCGCGCAGCCGGTAAAGGCCCTTCGAGTTGTTGGCATTGGCGTACAGGCTGCCATGGGCCCAGAGCAGTCCGCGGCACTCCTTCAGTTCGTTGTTGATGACCTCGACCTTTGTGCGGCCCAAGCGCCACCGGGGCAGTGTCAACCGCAGGATGCCCGGCCCCTCGCGGCCGATCAGCAGGCGTCCCCGGTCGTCGAACTCCAGGCTGACCCACGAGCCCTCCGGCTTCGTCGCCGTGCGGAGCAGGTCCACCTCGAAGCCGGCCAAGGCGGTGACATGCCGAGCGGCAGTAGCGCGGCGCGTCTCGAGCGCCTCCTTCCATTGGTCATAATCGACCCCGCTTGGCCGCGACCGACACCCGGTCAACAAGGCCAGCAGCGCCACCGCGATGATGCCCGGAAGCAGCCTCACAAGACCGGCATCCCGGCGGCGCGAAGCACCGTTTCCTGCACGGCCAAGTCGTGCTCGTAAGACCAGGCCAGCTTGGCTTCGCCACGGATGACCCGGGCCAAGTCGGCAAACTCGCCGTCGTAACGCCCGCCGCGCTTGTTGGAGAGCGTCACGGTTTGCGTGCCGCGCCTGTAGCCACCCTTGGCGGTAGCTAGACTCAACTCGAGTTGATTCCCCGGCTCGAGTGGCCGGATCTCGATCACGCCCCGATCCCCCGCGATCTGGAAGCGCCGCCGCGAAAAGCCAAACACATCGCGATGATTGCAGCGCACCGTCGCCGTCGCCTTCGCGTACTCGAGCACCGCCAACTGGTTGTCGGCCACGCCGTCCTCCTGCGTACGCCGCGTGAACGCCTGCACCCGCTCCGGCTTGCCGAGCAGGTGCACCACCGAGTCGACCAAATGGCAGGCCAGCTCGAACATCCCGCCGCCGTCGTACCGGCCCAACTCACGGCGTAGGGATGCCGACGCCATCTTGCCCATCATCGCGTCGATCTCCGTGATCTCGCCGAGCCAGCCTTCGCGCACCGCGCGATACATGAACTGGAACGCCGGGTTGTAGCGAAGCATGTAGCCCATCTGCACCGTGACCTCGTTGCGCTTGGCCAAGCGGAGCAACTCGCGGAAGTCGGCCAACGTCGTGCCTCCCGGTTTGTCGTGGTGAATGTGCAGCCCGGCGGCGACCGCGCGCCTCGCCGCTGCGACCAAGTGCGGCACCTCGGTCTCGATGGCTACCGCCTGCAGACCGGGGATAGCCAGCAACTGCTCCTCGGTCATCCGCTTCACGCCACGATAGGCGCCACCGCTCGGGATCGGCAGTTCGGCCGCCTCGCGCGGCTGTGCCACGCCGACTAACTCATAATCGTCGGACAGCTTGCGGATGGCGGCCAGTTTGCCGGAGGCGTGCGAGTGGGCACTGCCAATCTGGCCGATCTTGATTTTCGCCTTGGCCCCGCGGGCGATGAACGGCGCCGCCAACGCCGCCCCGGCGGAGGTCCGGATGAAATGTCTGCGCTGCATGCCGGGATTGGATCGGTTTTCGCGAGTCAGTTGCAAGTTTTCAATTTGCAGTTTTCAGTTTTTTTACGTGCCGCTTGGCCAAGCGGATGCGACTTCCGATTCCTTCCCGTCCTGTCCATCCATGTTGAATCTCGTAACTTGAAACTTGAAACTTCTCCCTTAAGGCCGCATGAACCCGTGCCGCTTTTCGGCCGGCCAAGCGCTTAGCCAACGGCAACGCTCATGTCCCACGGACACCGACACCTCACGGAAAACGACCCGACGTTCTCGGCGAAAAAACGGTCCACCACGGAGATTATCCGGCGCGTGAGCGCCTACCTGTGGCCGTACAAGGGGCTGGCGTTGGCTACGGTCGGCTGCGCCGTGCTGTCGCTGCTCTGCGCCTTTGCCTTCCCCCGGCTCACACAATACATCATCGACGACGTCATCGGGGATAGCCAAATCGACCGGCTTGCCCCGGCCGTGCTGCTGCTGATTGGGGCGTTTTTCCTGCGCGACTTTTTCAACAGCGTCCGCATCCAGGTGAACAACCATTTCGAGCAGCACGTGGTCTACGACATGCGCCGCGATGTCTACGGCCGTCTGCAGCGCCTGCCGGTACGCTACTACGACAAGCGCGCCTCGGGCGACCTGATGACGCGCGTGATCGAGGACGTCAACGCCGTCGAGCGACTGCTCATCGACGGCACCGAGCAGGGCACTGTCGCCATCGTGAGCATCGTCGGCGTGCTGGCGATCCTGTTCGCCACCCATCCGGTACTGGCCGCGGTGGCGATGATCCCGATCCCGCTGCTGGCGATCGGCGCGATGTGGTACACGCTCACCGCGCACCGGCGCTACCGCAAGCAGCGACAGGCCTCCAGCGCCATGAACGCCCTGCTGATGGACAACCTGCAGGGCGTGCGCGAGATCAAGGCGTTCGGCCGTGAGCAGCACGAAGACGGGCGCTTCGCCGACCGCGCCGAGGCGATGCGGCAGGGCACGCTCACCATCATGCGCGCCTGGGCGCTGTACAACCCGGCGATGAGTTTTATCGCGGCGACCGGCACCGGCCTCGTGCTGTGGTTTGGCGGTGGACAGGTGATGAATGACCAAATGACCGTCGGCGAGTTGGTGGCGTTCCTGTTTTATCTAGCACTTTTTTACGAGCCGATCAGCAAACTACACGGGCTCAACCAGATGCTACAGGCCGCCCGGGCAGGCGGTGAGAGGGTGTTCGACATCCTCGACGCCGTCGAGGAACGTAGGGACGCCGCGGACGCGGCTCCGCTGCCCGAGCCGGTTCGCGGACGGGTCGAGTACCGCAGCGTCGAATTCGAGTACACCGAGGACAAACCTGCGCTGCACGATGTCTCGCTCGAGGCCGAGCCGGGGCAAATGACCGCGCTGGTCGGCCCGACCGGGGCCGGCAAGTCGACTCTCGTCAACCTGCTCCCGGCGTTTTACGGGGTCAACGGTGGCGCGATCACCATCGACGGGCGGGACATCGCCGCCACCTCGCTCGAGTCGCTGCGCAAAAACATCTCCGTCGTGAGCCAGGAACCGTTCCTGTTCAATGGCACCGTTGGCGAGAACATCGCTTACGGCAACCTCGACGCCAGCGCCGGGCAGATCGCAGACGCCGCCCGGGCCGCCAACTGTTACGGGTTCATCAGCGAACTGACCGATGGATTCGACACCCGCGTCGGCGAGCGCGGCGTGCGGCTGAGTGTCGGCGAGAAGCAGCGCATCAGCATCGCGCGCGCCCTGCTCAAGGACGCCCCGATCCTGATCCTCGACGAGGCCACCGCCAGCGTCGACACCGCCACCGAGCGACTCATCCAGCAGGCGCTTGAGCGGCTCATGACCGGCCGCACCAGCTTCGTCATCGCGCACCGACTCAGCACCATCCGCAATGCCGATCAGATTCTCGTGCTGAAACTGGGCCGCATCATCGAGCGCGGTACCCACGAGGCATTGATGCAACAAGACGGGCTTTACGCGAAGTTGGCCCGCATCCAAAACACCACCTTCATCGAGGAGGGCTTCGCCAAGCTCGAGCCCGCCACCTGACCGGCATGCCCACCCTGCTCCTCTCCAGCCGGAACGCCCAGAAATCCGATGAGATCGCCGCGATCCTGGACGATCGGTTTACCGTACAGACGCTGGCAACCTTCCCCGACGCGCCGGAGGTGGAGGAGGATGCCGATACCTTTGCCGCCAACGCCGTCAAGAAGGCCGTCGAGATAGCCGCCTGGCTGAACGGCCAGCCGCTTGACCAAGCACGGCCCGACTTCGTGTTGGCAGACGACTCCGGCCTCGCAGTCGATGCGCTTGACGGCCAGCCGGGCGTCCGTTCCGCCCGGTACGCCGGCGGCGACAGCAACGTGCCCGACGCCGCGAACAACGCCAAGCTGCTCCGCGAGATGGACGACATACCGGACGGAACTCGCGGGGCGCAGTTCCAATGCGTGCTGGCGCTGGCCGCGCTTGGCCAAGCGGCTGAAGTCGTGACGTTCGACGGCATCTGCCGAGGTGCGATCGCCCGGGTGCAGACGGGCGAAGGAGGCTTCGGCTATGATCCGCTTTTCATACCGGACGGCCACTCGCGAAGTTTCGCCGAGCTTGGCCAAGTGGTGAAAAACGAGATCAGCCACCGCGCCCGCGCCCTGGCCAAGCTGGCCGATCATTTTGCATCGAATTAATCGAGCTCAAGTCCACCCCAGTACGCCGGCACCAAAAGCCAGACCAAAAAGCCCACCAGCAATGTCAGGCCAAGCCCAGCCTTGAAGTAGTCGGTGAACCGGTATTTGCCCGGGCCGGAAACCAGAATGCAGGCCGGCTCAAACGGTGCGATAAAGGACGACGACGCCGCAAGCATCACCGCGACCGCATACGTCTGCCCGCTGACGGCAAGCGTGGTGGCGGTCTGCATTGCCACAGGCAACACCACCAGCGCGGCGGCGGCATTGGACATCGTCTGCGTCAGGAACATTGTCAGCAGGATGAAACCGGCGAGCACGGTGCGCGGATTCTCCGAGATGCTTTGGATCCAGCCGGCCAGCCATCCGGCCGTACCGGAGTCGCTCATCGCCGCCCCGAACGCGGTCATGCCGCCGATCACAATGCGCACGCGCCAATCGACCACCTCGTAAACCTTCTGCATCGTGATGC
>CAYWMH010000189.1:240-5067 GCA_964459315.1 uncultured Verrucomicrobiota bacterium | reverse complement strand
CGAGCTGGAACGCGCTGTCCTCCGGGTTGCCGAGGCCCATGAAGCCGAACAGCTCGGCCAGGGCATATGACTTGATGTCCAAAATCCGGTCGTTGTAGGCCCTCGGATGAAAACGGTCCGGGCGGACCGGGTAGTTCCAGAGATTATTCTCGGTGGCGTTTGCCGGCGGATAGTTGGTCTTGATGGTGGAAGCCGGCGGTATGGCGTTCAGGATGTCCATCGCCTTCTCCACGGCCACCACGCCGTTGGACCCGAAGTAGTTCAGGAACGACTCGTCGTAGGTGTAGGTGATGATCGGCGAGTTCCAGCGGTACTCCTCGCCGAGGTTGTTCACGACCATCCGGTTGGTGCCGTTGGCCAGGGTGAAGGCGTGCGCCCCGGCCGCCCCCGCAAGGAGGAGCCCAACCGCCCACTCCGTTCGTTTTGAAAAATTCAGCATACCGTCAACGGATCTTTTGGATCCGGTAAAATTTCATCTGCCCGGCCGACTCCAGCGTGATGCCGGCCCGGCCCTCAAGGGCCAACACCGGCTCACCGACATTCGCCCAGCCGCCACCCAACGTGCCGGCCTGCTGCAACTGATACACCGTCCCGGGCCGCGCGTTCCACTCCAGTCGCGACCCCTTCTCGAGCTTGGCCAAGCGGAGGCTCAACGCGTCCGACGCATCCGCCGGGTCGGTGCCGGCGGCAAATTCCTGCCCGTTGGTAGCGCCGTCACCGTCACTGTCTGCGCCAGCGCTTGGCCAAGCGGAGGCCGACGCGCCAAAGTGCCGCCGCTGCCAGTCGTCCGGCAGGCCGTCGCTGTTGTAGTCGCGGCCCCAGGTCTTGTTGACGCCGTAGCCGGACAGTTCCGAGCGCCGGCCGTTCTCGAGAACGTAAGCCACCCGGAAGGCGTACTCGCTGCCGGGACGCAGCCCGGGCCAGACGACATGGTTGCCGGTGAAAACCTTCGGCGTGGTCAGGTCGCCAAAATAAACCTCGTAATGCTTCACGTTCATGCCGTTGACCGCCGGCCACGAAACGAGCAGTTCCGTGTCGCTGACCGGGTTGACGAACACCTCGGCGAGGGCCGGCAGCAATGCCGGCGCCTGATCGCTCCCGTACCGCTGGCCGACCACGTCAAACCCGCTTTCGCCCAGCCGCGGTGTCGACCAAGCCACCAAAAACCCGCCCCCGCTGGAGGCCGTGAGCGCCGGCTGCACCTGTGAATGGGCCTGCACGGTGTTCACCCGCACCTCGTTGTCCAGCAGCCGCCCGGTGGTGCTGACGAACCGGCCCATCACCGCCTCGCGGGATTTGTCCTGCCCGAGGCTGTTCCACACCAACATCGCCCCATCCGCGCTGCCGCGCAACTGCGGCGCGAACTGGTCGCCAAGCAGGTGCGTGTTGGCCAGCACCGGCTCGGAGAGCGGCTTGAGGCTGAGATCGAAGCTGCGCGCGCCGATGTCCCACCGGTGCGTCTTCTGCTCCAGGTTCAACTGCTCCCAGGCGACCACGAGGCTGTCGCCGGCCACGGCCACGCTTGGGTTGGCGCTGATGCCGGGCGCGTTGGCGACGACCTCGCCGCCCAGCGGCTGGCCTGTCGCGGAAAAGAGGCGCACCACCACGTCGAGCGACTTGACGTCCTGCTGCTGGTCGGACACCCAGACCGCGGCAAACCCGCCGCCCGGCAGGGCCGCAAGGCGCGACTTGTGCTGGTTGCCTCGAGTGAAATCATTGAGCCGGAACGGGCCGGTTACCGCCTGGCCGTTCGCGCCGATGACCCGGGCGGAAACACCCTTGACGCTGCCGTCCTCGAGGTAGTCGGTCCACGACAGTACGGCGTTGCCATTCTTTAGCACAGCGAGTGACGGCTCGGTCTGCTCGCCCGAGTCCGGGCCGGTGGCCAGCACATCGCCGGCGAGGAACACGCCGTCCGGGTTCGCCACCCGGTATTGCACGCGGTGGAACCCGCTCGCGCCGCCCTCCCAGGCGAACACCGCGCCGCCGCCCGGCAGCAGGCCAACCTGCGGGCGCTCCTGGTCGCCCAGGAGCTGGCTGTTGATGCGCACCGGCGCGCCAACCGGGTTGCCCGCCGCGTCCATCCGCAGCGCGCTGATACCCAGCCCAGACTCGTCGGTGGCATTGTCCTGCCAGACTAGATAGCCGCCCTTCGACCCCATGGCCAAGCGGGCGCCAACCTGATCACCAACAAGCTTACCAGTCAGGTCAAACTCCGTGCCCTTGGCCTCGTAGCGCCGGTCGGCTGTGGCGGTGGAGAGTCCTGCCGCCGCCAGGCCAAGCGCGCAAGCCAAGCGCATTGTCTTTACTGTGTACTTCAAAATCATTTTTCAAACAGGGCACCCTGACGGGCCTCCCGCAAATTTTTCAACAAGGTATTGAAGCCCCACATCTCGTATAACTCTTCCAGCCGGGCCGAGTCGTGGAAACCCTGCCGCAAGTCGTCCAGTTCCGGCTCGCCCGGCAGATCCAGCTTCAGCGCGACGAGCGACTGGTTGCGATGCACATCCGCCTCGGCGGCGGCCAGCGACTCGCGCAGCTTGTCGCGGCCGACCTCAGCCAAACGCCCGTAAATCCGGTCCACGCTGCCGAACTCGTTGAGCAGCGCCGCCGCGGTCTTGACGCCGACCCCCGGCACGCCGGGGATGTTGTCGGCGGCGTCGCCGACAAGGCTCAGCCAGTCGACGATCTGTGCCGGGCGCACGCCGGTCTTGGCCACCACGGCGGCGGCGTCCATCGGCGTGCCGGTCTTGTCGGCCGGGTTTAGCATCTTTACCCGGTCGTTGATCAACTGCAGAAAATCCTTGTCCGAGCTGGCGATCACCACCTCCATACCCTCGTCCTCGGCGCGCTTGGCCAACTGGCCGATGCGGTCGTCCGCCTCGACGCCATCGTCACACACGCTGGCCCAGCCGGCCGCCTCGAGGTACTCAACCATCGCGTCGAGCTGCACCTCCATGTCGTCCGGCATCGGGTCGCGCTGGGCCTTGTAGTCGTCCAGTTCCTCGACGCGCCCCTCGTCGAGGCCGCCGTCCCACACCACCACGGCGTGGGTGGGCAGCACCTGCGCCTCGAGCTTGGCCAGCATCTGGATGAAGCCGTAGATGGCGTTGGTCGGCTGGCCGGACGGCGACGTGAGCCCACGTATGGCGTAAAACGCCCGGTAGGCGAACGCATGCCCGTCTATGATCAAAAGTCGCATCTGCTTCTCTGTTGCCGCCAACGGTTAATTCGCCGATCAGTTTCCGGCCTGGTCCAGCACCGGCGCCTGTGTCGGGATGGAGTTCGAGTTGTACGGCCAGTCTTCCTCAGTGTGGATGGGGTTGCCCGCCGGGTCGATGATCCGCGGGCTGACAAAAATCATGAGGTTCTTCTTCTCGGTGGCGGAGCGCTCACTGCGGAACAGCCGGCCAATGAACGGCATGTCGCCGAGCATCGGCACCTTGTCCTTCACCTTGACGACGTTCTCGGCAATCAACCCGCCGAGCACCAGCGTCTGGCCGTCCCAGACATGGACCGAGGAGGTGATGTAACGCACGCGGATGCTGGGCAGCGCCAAAGGCTGCTGCAGCGCGGCGGAGACAGTGTTGCCCACGCCGGCGATCACCTGGTTCTGGAACGGGGCATCCTCGTACCCGAGGAACTCGGTGATCTTAGGGATCACGGTTAGGTGGATGGTGTAGCCGTCAGAGGCCACGTACGGGATCACGTCGAGCGTGGTGCCAAACGGCATCGTGGTGGTCTGGTAATTTTGCGACGCGGAGATGGCGCCGCCGCCCAGGCCGCCCAGGAGGCCGCCCAGCGATGCGCCGCCGCCCTGGCCGGCGCCAATGCCGCCGCCCATGCCGCCGCCGCCGCCGACCTGCGGCACCTCGAGCGGCGGCCCGCCGCCGCCCTGGCCGCCCCGCTTGGCGCCGCCCTTGCCTCCCTTGCCGCCGCCGCCGCCTCCCTGACCAAAGCAGCCGCCGCCCATGGAGCTGACCACGGAAACCTGCGGCACCTCGATCGGCTGCCCGCCGCCGCCCTGACTGCTGGTCGCGATCGACTTGAGGTCAGTCACGGTAATCTGAGTCTGACGACCGCTCAACGTGGTCACCTTCGGCGCGGAGAGCAGGTCAACACCGTCTCGCTGCTCGATGGCGCGGATAATCGTGCGAAACTGCGGGTCGGTCAAAATGCCGGTGACCGTGCCCAACGTCGGGATGCTGGGATTTTTGCCCACCGCCTGTCTCAGGCCGGAGGTCAGCAGTCCGTCAGTCTCAGCCGGAAGCATGACCGTGGGGCTGTAACCGTAAGTCGCGCCTCCCGCGCCAACGCCTCCCGCGCCAGCACCGCCAACCCCACCCTGGCCAATGGCGCCTCCTGCACCGCCCGCGCCGCTCGGGTCAAGAGCGCCGCCTTCCGGCCCGACGCCCGGGAAGACGCCGCCCTTGCCGTCGTTAAACGACGGGGCGGACCCGGCCGACACGCCGACACTGCCGCCGCCCAGAATCCAGTTGCCCAGGATCCAGTCGAACCCGATGGCCTTAGAGTCGTTCTGCGAAAATTCCGTGAACTTGGCCTCGATCTGGAGTTGAGGCGTGGTGGCGTTCAGAATCTTGATGCCTTCCTCCACAATGTCCAGATCCTGACGCGTGGCCCTCACCAGCAGCAGACCAAGACGGTCGTTGAAGAAAAGGACTTTTTGATTCGACCCAGCACCATCGGTCCCCGTACCAAATTGATCGCCTCCAGCCAGCCCACCGCCAAAGCCGCCGCCTGCACCCCCACCCAAGCCGCCGCCTCCAAGATCCACACCGCATGCGACAAAGAATTCACGACCCACCT
>CAYWMH010000189.1:0-230 GCA_964459315.1 uncultured Verrucomicrobiota bacterium | reverse complement strand
GCATTATTCTTCGAGGCTTTTGTTTTTGCCTTTGCTTCCTCCTAGATCTACACCGCAAGCGATAAAGAATTCACGAACCAACTGTTGAATCTCGATGGCAGATGTGGTGCGCGTAACGCCTGCCAGGCCACCCTGCTCAGAAATCGCGGAAACGCTTCCGCCGACGCCGCCCTGACCACCCATTCCACCACTCATACCGCCGCTCATGCCGCCTCCCATACCACCCATAC
>CAYWMH010000188.1:4775-5074 GCA_964459315.1 uncultured Verrucomicrobiota bacterium | reverse complement strand
TTCGTGCCCATGGTCAGGCGACTCAATCTCGACTGACTTTAAACCGATTCACCTCCGCCGTGCTGTCCATCGCACGGCATTTTGAACAAGCCGGTTTAGGGCGTCTGTCGATTCCGGATGAGGGCTGATGCAAAGGACGCGGCCCCTGCCATATTCCCCGACAATGACGGCGGGAGTGTTGATCATGGTGCCCTCCTGCAGCTTGTACTTGGACACCTCGCTTCGGAAGTGCGCGAGGGAACGAAAGTTGCCCAGCCCTTCACCGCCCATCGGCGACATGATGGGGCTGATGCGGCCGG
>CAYWMH010000188.1:0-4765 GCA_964459315.1 uncultured Verrucomicrobiota bacterium | reverse complement strand
CAACTCCATCGTCACCGGCGCCGAGCCTCCCCGAAACCACATGCTCTTGCGACCGATCCCGGGCACCTCGATCGTTTCACAGAAGGTCTTGTGGTTGCTGATGCCCAGCGACCAACTGTAGTTTGACGCCGCCAGAAAGGCGCCCGCACAAATGCCCACGTACCCTCCGCCGGCATCCACGAAATCCCTGACCGCATCCTTCCCCACTTTCCCCAGCGCGGCCGCCTGCTTGCTCCCGCTGCCCCCGGGAAATATGACCATGTCGAACTGGCCAAGGGCACCATCGCGAATGTCCGCCACCCCGACCCGGCGCAGGATTGATCTTGTTGTTGAAAACACCCTGTCGAGGTTGCGCGGACCCCTTTTACCCACGCCTCCCGCATCATAAACAGCAATGGACAATACAGTTGTATCCGCCGGGACCAACCGATGCGCCGGCCCGTCGATCATCCCCAGTTGGCCAAGCAGCGTGTACACCCTCAACCGGTGTTGACGGGCGCGGGTGGACACCGGTTGGTCCTTGCTCGTCGTCTCAAGGATCATCGAAACCGCCTGCAACCGCTCATGGGCGGCACGGGCCAGGCTGCCGTCAACCGGATACCGAAGCCTCACGAGTTTTTTCCTCGGGTCAGGAATCTCGGCGTTCACCACCTCCAGCATCTTTGGCACCACCGAATCGGCCGCCTCGCCCTTCACATCGATGATGGAGGAACCGACCGACTTGGAATTGATCTGGTGAAAATCAGACCCCTCATGCAAGTCGACCAGCCAGTCCGGCTTACTGGATGCGACAAACTCCCACAAGGCCTTCGCAAGCACGCCCTTGGCCAACCGCTCCCCGTCAGTCATCGGAAAATTCCGGTTCAGGTCGCGCAGCTTTTCAGGCTCCCCGGGCATATGCCGTGAGCCTGCCTTCAACCCGGGGATGTTTGTCCTCGGAACGACAATGAGCCGGCCCTTTTTAATCGGCCAATGCCGGATCTGTTCCGCCGCCCGCGCGCCGGCAGGTTCATTGCCATGAACCCCACCGGTCACCACCACCACCGGCCCGGCCTCGCCGCTGTCCCGCCGGTAAAACGCCGTCTCCCACGGGGTGCCCTTGGCCAAGACCCCGCTGGACAACGTCTCCGCCGCAACAACCTGCAGAGAAAACCCAACCCACAGAACGGTGCTGAACATGAGGCGCTTCACGGAGCCATTATTGGATGGAACGCTTGGCCAAGCGATAAAAAACAGGCGGCTCATTTGCCTGTTTTTCGACACCGGCAGACGGGCGGTTGCTTGACTCTCCCCTGTCCCTGTCCAAGGATCAGTCGAGAATGATTGGGGGGAGTGACAACCATGCCGGCGAAGGTTCTCATGCACGATTTTTATGGCCGTTCCTCCCCAACGGTTGCCCGTGACCTGATTGGCAAACTGCTTATGCGAACATTGGATCGGCGGCGGCTCACCGGGCGCATCGTCGAGACCGAGGCCTACCTGGCCGAGGGCGACCCGGCCTGCCACGCCGCGCGCGGGAAAACCAAGAGCAACGCCGCCATGTTCGGCCCGCCGGGCCGGGCCTATGTGTACCCGATCCATTCGCGTCACTGCTTCAACGTGGTGACCGGGGCGGACGGCGCGGGCACCGCGGTGCTCATCCGCGCGGTCGAGCCGATCGACGGCATCGACCTCATGCAGGCATACCGCCAACGAGAGAAGCGGCTCGAACTGGCCCGAGGCCCGGGCCGCCTCTGCCAAGCTTTCGCCATCGACCGCCGGCTGGACCATTGGAATCTCACCCTCGGCCGAACGCTTTGGCTCGCCGGCGACGGCGTGCGGTTTGAAGATAACGCAGTCGCCACCTCAACGCGAGTCGGGGTGACCTCCGGGAAGGAACACCCGCTGCGCTTTTACCCGAGAAGATGCCCCCACGTCAGCGGCCCACGCCGATTGAACCGATGAAGCGCCCTCCCTCGGCTAAAGCCGCTTGATCTTGATGTTCCGGAAATAAAGGTTGTTCGGCTCACCGTGGTCCTGCAGGCCGATGTAGCCCTGAAGCGGACGATCCTTCATGGGCGTCTTGTCCAACTGGATATCGACAATTTTTTCCCCGTTCAGTTCCACCTGCAGATGGTGGCCCTTGCAGGTGACAATCATCCTGTTCCATTCACCGGGCTTCCTGGACATGTTTTTTGAAGCGCCGACCGTGCGGATGATGCCGCCGTGGTCGTGGGGACCCATCCTGCCCTTCTTTTTGGTTGAATCGAGGATTTGCGCCTCAATGCCGTTTTGGACCGGGTTTTTCAAGTCTCCCACACGGAAGAACAAGCCGCTGTTGCCACCCGGAGGATATTTGTATTCAACGTGCAGGACAAAATCCTTGTACTTTTTCCGGCTCCATAGGTAGGCCCCGTAACGCTGCCAGCCTTTTTCACCGGGCCGCGGTTGAATCAAAAGGGAGCCGTCCTTCTGCGGAATCCAGTTGCCAGTGGTCTGCCAACCGGCCAAATCACGGCCGTTGTACAGTTTGGTCCAATCTTTTTCCTCGGCGGTAACCAGGGACGCCAAGCCGATGAGTGTCGTGAGCAATAATATTTTCATAGAGTCGCGATTGTTGTGATAAGAAGTAATTTCATAGCGAGACAACAGTCATCCCGGTGAGCGTAGTTTTCAAGGTGTTTTAACTGTTCCCGAGGATTGACCAGCTTTCATGCGGACCAGTCAACAAATAGGGTTTAGCAGCATACACGATTGCGGGGCGTCATTTCATATGTTTCTTAATGAACGGCAGAACGGCGGCGTGAGCAGCGCGAATGTCCTCCGGCTTGCCTCCCCCAAGGCCGTGCTCGCCACCTTGAACGGAAATCAACCGGTGGGGAATGCCGTGTTTCCTGAATTCACGCGCCATGATGAGGCTTTGCTCATGCGGCACGTCGGTGTCTTTCGTACCATGGATCATCAGGGTTGGCGGGTAGGTGGGGGAAACGTTTAAGGCGGGCATAAAGGGAGCAAATTTCTTGGCCTCGCTTTCAGGAAATCCACTGACTTTCTCCGGCCAGATTCCGAGTTTTCGGCAGGTTCGATAGTAAGTGCCTCCGTTGCCTTTGCGATCCCGGAAATTGGCCACAGGAGGCCCGGCTTCAATGGCCGCCATTTCCGCGGGAGTTTGGTTTTTGGCCTGATGTCGGGCATGCGGACTGGGTTCGCTGTACCAAGATCCAATGAGATCGCCGTATCCCCAGTAGGACACCAGCACCGTGGGCGGTGGCTGGACGCGGAAGCCGGTGGAGAAAGTCAGGTATCCACCGGCGGAGCCGCCGAGGACAGCGATCTTGGAAGTGTCCGCCTGAAATTTTTTGCGCCCATTTTTACGAATCCATTCAAAGGCATCCTCCACATCCGAAATGATCTCAGGCAGCTTCGTCTCCGGGGCAAGCCGGTAATCAATGGAAACCACCACGTAACCCGCTTGCAACAACTGCCGTCCAGGTCCGATGCCTTGACGGCCACCGTTGATCAGCGCCCCGCCGTGGATCCATACCGCGAGGGGCCGAATCTTTTTATCCGCCGCTCGATGCGCGTCCAGTTTGATTTCCAAGTCCCCGACTTTTTTGTAGGTGAAGGTGGTAACGGTAGTCTTTTGTTCCTGGGCAAAGGCAGGCCCTAGGATTAGGAGGAGGGCGCAAGGGAAAAGCCCAAGCATGGACGCGATGTGTCGCATGAAAAAATGATAGGTCTGCCCCGCCAATTACGCCAGCACGTAAAACAGAACACAGCTAGACCAACGCTTCACAGCAAGTAAACAACGAACTAAGGCGATACATTTATCCGCGCGGCAATGTGAGATTGATTGGAGTTCAACCCTGGAAGAATTGTATCCGGTTCTGCGGGCAAATCACTCGCTGGTTCCGTAGAATTGTTCGGGGAAATCGGCCGGGCCAGAGCGTTTTGGATGCCGCTTTGGGAATGTCGGGCCGCGGTCGGGGGCCAAGCGCAGATTCATCCCACCGCTTTTCGCCAACAACTCGAACAACCGCTTGTTCAGCTTGGCGACGGTTTCCTGATGTTCCGTCTCAAAGATCAAATTGGTCGTCTCGTCCGGATCGGCCTGCAGGTCATACAGTTCGTTGGTGTCCCACAATCCGTGGTAACGGATGTACTTGAAACGCTCCCCGCGCACAGCATGGATGGTCGGCGTGTGGGGATAGTTCCGCTCCCTATAATATTCGTACAACACGAAACCGCGCCACAGGATGTCGTTGCCCTTGGCCAATTGCCAAAAACTGCGGCCATCCATGTGCCCGGGCGTCGAGAGCCCGGCCGCCTCAAGCAGCGTCGGCCCAACATCGATGTTGGCGATGACTTTCTTGATCACCGAACCACCATCGATCACCTCCGGGCAGTGCATCAGGAACGGCACGCGCATCGACGCCTCGTAGGCGGTGCGCTTGTCGATCAAGCCCTGTTCGCCAAACTGGAATCCGTTGTCGCCCATGTACACGAGCAGCGTGGATTGCAGCAAATCCTTCATCTCAAGCAGATCAAACAGGCGGCCGAGATTTTCGTCGACAGCCAATAATGTCTCGCAGTAACGGATGTAATAGGCGTTCAGGTCGAAATCCGACAGGTTGTAGGCGAAGTCCACGCCGTGCCGACTGTTGCGCTGGTCCCGCAGCCAGCGCGGCTTGTTGCGAAAGTTTTTGCCGGCCTTCGCAAACGTCTTCGGTACCGGTAGCTTCTTGTTTTTGTACCGGCCCTTGTGACGATCCGCCGGCACAAAATC